>NZ_JARGEF010000200.1:0-15256 GCF_033794725.1 Streptomyces sp. ID05-39B
GAATCGTGGCGCAGTGGTAGCACTCCATGAAGTTCTCGATGATGAGCTTCCAGTTGGCCTTCACGTCATAGGTGATACGGCGGCCCAGCTTCAGGTCGTCGATGCCGTAGCGCTCGATCGACTCGACGTCGCCGAGCCGCTCGACGATCTCACCGATGACCTCCTCCTCGAAGGAGGGCGGGTTCTCCGCCAGGCAGACCCACACATAGCCGAGCCACTCGCGCACGGCCACGTCGACCAGGCCGTACTCGGTGCGTCCGATGTCGGGCATCTTGGTGAGGTTGGGCGCGGCGACCAGCTTGCCGTTCAGGTCGTACGTCCAGGCGTGGTACGGGCACTGGAAGGCCCGCTTCACCTCGCCGGACTCCTCCGTGCACAACTTGGCGCCACGGTGCCGGCACACATTGAAGTAGGCACGGATGGAGTTGTCCCGGGCCCGGGTGACGAGGATGCTCTCGCGGCCCACGTCCACGGTGCGGAAGGCGCCCGGCTTCGCCAGGTCGGAGGCGCGCGCCACGCAGAACCACATGGTCTCGAAGATGCGCTCCCGCTCCTGGGCGAAGGTCTTCGGATCCGTGTATGAGGAGCCGGGAAGGGTGGCGATCAGGCTGTCCGGCAGGCTGGTCGAGGTCACGGTGCACTCCTCGGGAGAACGTCGTGGAGGGTCATTCACACGCCGGGAAGAGCGACTCCGACATGTTGCGTAGGGAGCAACGTTACGTACTATGCGCAACGGCAGCATGGGATGCCGCTGGGGCGGTGTCAAGATGCGGGCGGTGATCAGGACGAGGTGGCGGCGAGTTGCTTGCGCCAGCGCGTGAACAGCCGCGGCTGGTTCATCCCGAGTACGGCGACCGGGTCTCCGGCCCGCCGGTAGACGGCGAGGACGTCGCGGTCATCCGCGGCGCCCGCCTCGATGGTGACGCCGTCGGCGCCGGCCGCGTGACCGGCGAACTGGATCTTCACGCCGTACTGGTCGGACCAGAAGTACGGCGGCCGGGGCACACCCGGTTGCACCGCACCGCCCGCCAACAGCGTGGCGACCGCGGCGTCGGGGCGCTCGCGCGCACCCGTCCAGTGCTCGACGCGGCGGTGGAACCCCACGCGCGGGTCGTACCAGTTGGCGCAGTCACCGACCGCGACCACGCCGGCCAGGCTGGTGCGGCCGTCGGCGCCGCACTTGACGCCGTTGTCGACAGCGATGCCGGAATCCTCCAGCCACTCGACGTTCGGGCGGGCGCCCACACCCACCACCACGATGTCGGCGGGGATACTGCGACCGTCCTCCAGCAGGACGGCAGCGACGCGGGTCTCTCCGCTCAGCCCCTTGACGCCCACGCCGCACACCAGCCGCACGCCGTGGTCGGCATGGAGGGCGGAGACGATGGCGCCCATCGCACCGCCGAGCGGTCCGGCGAGCGGTGTCGGGGCCGCCTCGACGAGGGTCACGTCGAGCCCGAGGGCGTACGCGGTGGAGGCGACCTCGGCTCCGATGAAGCCTGCGCCGATCACCACCAGCCGTCCGCCGCATGCCAGTTCGTCGCGCAGGGCGCGGGCGTCGTCCAGGGTGCGCAGGGTGTGCACCCCGGCCAGGCCCTCGGAACCGGGGAGCGTGCGTGCCGCGGCGCCCGTCGCGATGACGACGCCGTCGGCCTGCACCTGACGTCCGTCGGCGAGCCGGAGGGCACGGCCCGTGTGGTCGAGTCCGGTGGCGCGGACGCCGAGCAGCCACTCCGCCCCCAGGTCCTCGTCGTCCGTCTCGAGCGCGAGTTCGGCTTCGCCGAGGGTGCCGGCCAGGAACTCCTTGGACAAGGGGGGCCTGTCATACGGGCGGTGGAGTTCGTCCCCGACGACGACCAGTCGGCCGTCGTAGCCCTGCTTGCGCAGCGAGCGCGCCGCCGACAGTCCGGCGAGCGAGGCGCCGACCACGGCGATCGTCCTCACGCGGGACCTCCGGCGAGCCGGGCTGCGATGCAGGGCGGCAGGTTGGGCGCATCCGTGGACAGACGGACGTAGATCGTGCCGTCCTCGACGACGACCTCGTGCGTCCGGACCGGAAGCTTGGCTGGCGGGGCGTCGACCGAGCCTGTCCTCAGGTCGAACTTCGAAGCATGCAGCGGGCATTCCACCTCGCAGCCCTCCAGCCAGCCGTCGGCGAGCGACGCGTCCTGGTGGGTGCAGGTGTCGTCGATGGCGAAGAGTTCGCCATCGTCGGTGTGGAACACCGAGACCGGCGGGTCGATGTCGAGCCGGTGAGCCTCACCTCGCGGGAGATCCACGAGTCGGCACGCGGGAATCATCATGACACCTCGGGTGCGTATAGCGAAACGGATTGCGGTAAGCGCAACGCCAGTCTGAGGTCGTCCACAATGCTTGTCAAGGCATCCAGAAGCCACTCCGAACCATTCATTATGTTGCGCGATAAGAAACTCAACTCACATAGAGCAACAGCAACCCGCCGTATCGGCTCGCGATGGCCGCGAGCCGGTACGGCGGGTCGTGCGAGGGTCGCCTGCGGGCGTCAGAAACCGCGGTCGATCCACTCCTGGAGGTGCGGGGCCTCGGCGCCGACGGTGGTCGTGTCCCCGTGTCCGGTGTGCACGACGGTCTCTGCGGGCAGCGTGAGCAACCGGTCCCGGATCGACTCGACGATGGCCGGGAAGTGGCTGTACGACCGTCCTGTCGCCCCTGGACCGCCGGCGAAAAGGGTGTCGCCGCTGAAGAGCGCCGCGAGGGCCGGTGCGTACAGGCAGACCGCCCCGGGGGCGTGGCCGGGCGTGTGCAGCACGGTCAGCTCGATACCGGCCACCGAGATGCCCTGGCCGTCGGCCAGCTCGGCGTCCGGCACCCTGTCGGGGTGGGTCTGCTTCCACAGCGGCAGGTC
The DNA here is from genome assembly GCF_033794725.1 of Streptomyces sp. ID05-39B. Classification (NCBI taxonomy): domain Bacteria; kingdom Bacillati; phylum Actinomycetota; class Actinomycetes; order Kitasatosporales; family Streptomycetaceae; genus Streptomyces; species Streptomyces sp. ID05-39B. The sequence continues at coordinate 2,885 of NZ_JARGEF010000200.1, forward strand.
GTCCGGGTGGAGGAGGACCGGGGCGCCCGTGCGCGCCGCGAGTTCGGGCGCGGCGTCGATGTGGTCGTTGTGGGCGTGGGTGCACACGATCGCGGTGAGGCGCCGGTCGCCGACAGCTCGGGCGATGGCGTCGGCGTCATGCGCGGCGTCGATGACGATGGCCTCGCGGTCGTCACCGACGATCCAGACGTTGTTGTCGACGTCCCAGGTGCCGCCGTCCAGCGAGAACGTCCCGGAGGTGACGAGGTGTTCGATGCGGGCGGCCATCAGAGGAGCACCACCGAGCGCAGGATGTCGCCGTGGTGCATGCGCTCGAAGGCCTTCTCGACCTCGTCGAGCGCGATGGTCTCCGTGACGAAGGCGTCCAGGTCCAGCCGGCCCTGGAGGTAGAGGTCGATCAGCATCGGGAAGTCGCGGCTCGGCAGGCAGTCGCCGTACCAGGAGGACTTCAGGGCGCCGCCGCGGCCGAAGACGTCCAGCAGCGGCAGTTCGAGCATCATCTCCGGGGTGGGTACGCCGACCAGGACGACGGTCCCGGCGAGGTCGCGGGCGTAGAAGGCCTGCTTGTACGTCTCCGTGCGGCCGACCGCCTCGATGACGACGTCGGCGCCGTGGCCGCCGGTCAGCTCGCGGATCGCCTCGACCGCGTCGGCGGACCTGGAGTTGACGGTGTGGGTCGCGCCCAGCTTCGTGGCGGTCTCCAGCTTGCGGTCGTCGATGTCGACCGCGATGATCTTCGCCGCGCCCGCCAGGTTCGCCCCGGCGATCGCCGCGACCCCGACACCGCCGCAGCCGATGACGGCGACCGAGTCGCCGCGGCCGACGTTGCCGGTGTTGATGGCCGCGCCGATGCCCGCCATCACACCGCACCCCAGCAGCCCGGCCGCGGCCGGCGACACGGTCGGATCAACCTTCGTGCACTGCCCTGCCGCGACCAGCGTCTTCTCCGCGAAGGCGCCGATGCCCAGGGCCGGCGACAACTCGGTGCCGTCCAGCAAGGTCATCTTCTGCTTGGCGTTGTGGGTGCTGAAGCAGTACCACGACTCCCCGCGCAGACAGGCACGGCACTGACCGCACACCGCACGCCAGTTGAGGATCACGAAGTCGCCTGGTGCGACATCGGTGACCCCCTCCCCCACCGACTCCACGACTCCCGCCGCCTCATGGCCCAGCAGGAACGGGAAGTCGTCGTTGATGCCGCCCTCGCGATAGTGCAGATCGGTGTGACAGACCCCGCAGGCATCGATCTTCACCAGCGCCTCTCCCGGACCCGGATCAGGCACGATGATCGTCTCCAGGCTGACGGGGGCGCCCTTGCCCCGTGCGACGACAGCACGGACCTGGTGTGTCATGGCCACTCCTCGGCTGGTTCGAGACTTGAATCAGATGTTGCTTATTACGGCACACATCTCATGTGCCGCAACACAGCATCGTCGAGCGCCGACCGGGGGTCAAGGAGCGCGACGAGGTTCCCTGAGCCGGGCGGGATCCCGGTCCGAGCAGCGAGAACGCCCGGCGGGGCCGTGGCCGACCATGTCGGTGCCACGACCCCGCCGGGCGTTGGGTGCTGCGGCCTCAGCGGGCGGCGGAGGACGGATGTGTCGGTTGCGCGGACTCCTGGGACTGCGCGGCCTCCGCGCCGTCGTTGCACGCGACGGGGCCGATGCGGAGTTCGAAGTCGCCGTCGTACTTCTCATGGCCGGTGATGACGGCCGTTTCGATGGCTTCCTTGCCCTGGCGTCCGCGGATGATGAGCGGGTCCTGGCGCAGATCGCGAGTGAGCGCGACACACAGGCCGACCATCACCACGGTGAAGGGGGCCGCCGCCAGGATGGTGAGGTTCTGCAGTCCGGTGAGTGCGTCGCCCTTGCCGCCGCCGATGAGCAGCATGATCGCGGCGACCGCGCCGGTCAGCACGCCCCAGAAGATGACGACACCCCGGGTCGGTTCCAGGGATCCGCGCTGCGAGAGCGTGCCCATCACGATCGAGGCGGCATCGGCGCCGGAGACGAAGAAGATCCCGACGAGGATCATCACGACCACGCTCGCCACCGTGGCTATGGGGTACTGCTGGAGCACGTCGAAGAGCTGGCCCTGAGCGGTCGAGGCGTCGCTGAGGCGCTTCTCGTCCTGCAGGTGCATGGCCGAGCCGCCGAAGACGGCGAACCAGAGCAGACTGACGGTGCTGGGGACCAGGATGACCCCGCCGACGAACTGCCGGATGGTCCGGCCACGGCTGATGCGCGCGATGAACATGCCAACGAAGGGCGTCCAGGAGATCCACCACGCCCAGTAGAAGACCGTCCAGCTGGCCAGCCAGTCGGCGACACCCTCACCGCTCGACGCCTCGGTACGCCCGGCCATCTGGGCGAGGTCACCGAAGAAGGCGCCTATGGAGGTGGGCAGCAGGTCGAGGATGAAGATGGTCGGCCCGACGAGGAACACGAAGATTGCCAGCGACACCGCCAACACCATGTTGATGTTGGACAGCCACTGGATGCCCTTCTCGATCCCGGACACCGCTGAGGCGACGAACGCCACGGTCAGCACCGCGATCACGACGACCAGCAGGCCGGTGCCGACGGACCCCAGCCAGCCCAGTTCGGTGAAGCCACTGCCGATCTGAAGGGCGCCGAGCCCCAGGGAGGCCGCCGACCCGAAGAGGGTGGCGAAGATCGCGAGGATGTCGATGACCCGGCCGCCCCAGCCGTTCGCACGCTTCTGGCCGATCAGCGGGGTGAACACGGCGCTGATCAGCTGTCGGCGGCCGCGCCGGAAGGTGCTGTAGGCGATGGCCAGACCCACCACCGCGTACATCGCCCACGGGTGCAGCGTCCAGTGGAAGAGGGTCGTGGCCATGGCGGTCTCCATGGCCTGGTTGGCGTCGGCCGGATCGGTCCCCGGCGGCGGCGTGACGAAGTGGGACAGCGGTTCGCTCACACCGTAGAACATCAGGCCGATGCCCATGCCCGCGCTGAACATCATGGCGATCCACGAGACCGTGCGGAACTCGGGTTCCTCACCCTCCTCGCCGAGGGTGATCCGCCCGTAACGGCTGATCGCCAGCCAGAGGGCGAAGACCACGAACCCCGAGGCGGCGAGGACGAAGGCCCAGCCGCCGTTGCGGATCGCCCCGTCCAGCAGCTTCCCGGACACGCTCTCCAGCGAGCCGGTCGCGGTGGCACCCCATACGACGAAGGCGAGGGTGAGGGCCGCGGCGACACCGAAGACGATCAGGTCGGTCCGGGGACGGGCGGATGTCGCCGGGCTTCCTGGCAGATCCGCTTCGACGGGATGGCTACGACTCCCATCCCTATCGCGGGTTTTCTTCATCAGCTCGTCCTTTCCACAGACGTCAGTGGAGTCTTCGTCGCGGACGACGACAGGGGAACTCGTCGGTGATTCCGCCTGTCCGACCGGCACGCCGGAGCGGATGGGAGAACGACGAGAGAAGGGGAAGCGGAGCGGCCGCCATGGTGCGTCGTTGCGAATAATGCATCAGAATTCACTATGGGCAACAACCCTCTGGGTCGCGGGGAGGGCTGTCAAGGGGGTGGACATGCTGAGTCGTCCGACCGCGACCGACTCGTCACCACGGACGGCCGCGCGGCGTCGCCGGCCGGCGAACCGTCAGCTGCCCGCGCGGGAGGGCATGCGCATGCCGCGCCGGTAGGCACCCGACGCCACCGTGAGCAGTCGCCGCGCCTTCAGCCGGGTCTCGGCCCACTCACGCTCGGGATCGGAGCCCCAGGTGATCCCGGCCCCGGTACCGAAGCACAGTAACGGACCGCCGGGAGCGGTGCGGTCGATCCAGAACGTCCGGATGCCCACGGCGAGTTGACCCGTGCCGCGGTCGGCGTCGACCCAGCCCACCCCGCCGCAGTACGGGCCGCGGGGCGCGGTCTCCAGCGCCGCGATGATGCGCAGCGCGCTGGATTTGGGGGCGCCTGTGACGGACCCGGGCGGGAAGATACCGGCCAGCAGCTCCGGCCATCCGGTGTGTTCGGCGAGTTCGCCGCGCACGGTCGAGGCCAGGTGCACCAGACCGGGGTGCGCCTCGACGGCGCACAGGGCGGGGACGGTCACGGAGCCGGTGGCGCAGACGCGTCCCAGGTCGTTGCGGACCAGGTCCATGATCACGTTCTCGGCGTGGTCCTTCTCCAGGAGGTCCTCCGCGGTCCGGCCGGTGCCCTTGATGGGGCCGGACTCCACCGTGCGACCGTCGCGGCGCAGGAAGAGTTCGGGTGAGGCCGTGGCGATCTCCACACCGTACGCGGGGAGGCGCACCGTGCCGGCGTACGGGGCGGGGTTGCCGCGTGCCAGCAGGGCGGTGAGAGCGTCGACGTCCGCGTGCTCCGGGTCGGGTAACGGCGCGGACAGGACCCGGCACAGATTCGCCTGGTAGACCTCGCCGGCCGCGATGTGCTCGCGTATGCGCCGGACCCCGGCGGTGTAGGCGGCCCGGTCGAGGGAGGACGTCCAGGCCTCCGGGTGCGGCCCGCGCCACGCACTATGCCCGGCAGGGGGTACGGGCGCACGCCGTACGTCCCCGAAACGCGCGCACAGCAGGCGCCCCTCGAAGTCTGCGACCACGGCCCAGAAGCCGGCGGAGTCCAGAGCCGCCGAATCGCTGGTCACGTCCCGGAGGTCGGTGGCGACGAGTCCGCCGAAGCGAGCCAGAGGGGCGAGGTCGTACGCTCTTCCGCTCATCGGTCACACCTCGCCGCGCATCAGACGGGTTCCAGCCGGACGACGATGGACTTCGATGTGGGGGTGTTGCTGATGGCCGCAGTGGAGTCCAGAGGCACAAGAACATTGGTCTCGGGGAAATAGGCGGCGCAGCACCCTCGGGGCGTCGGGTACGACACCACCCGGAAGGCCGGCGCCCTGCGCTCCACGCCGTCCCCGTACTCGCTGATGATGTCTACCACGTCCCCGTCGGCCAGCCCTCGCTCGGTGAGGTCTTCGGGGTGTAGGAAGAGGACCCGACGCCCCTGGTGGATGCCGCGGTAGCGGTCGTCCAGGCCGTAGATGGTGGTGTTGTACTGGTCGTGGGACCGGAGTGTCTGCAACAGCAGTCGGCCCTCGGGGACGTGGGGCCTCTCCAGCAGGTTGGCCGTAAAGTTGGCCAGGCCGGTGGAGGTGGTGAACCGGCGCTCGTCGCGCGGCGGGTGGGGCAGGGCGAAGCCGCCCGGCTGCCGTACCCGGCCATTGAAATCCTCGAAGCCGGGGATCACACGTTCGATGCGGTCGCGGATGCGGTCGTAGTCCGCCTCGAACTCCTGCCACGGTACCTGGGAGCCCACTTCCCCGAGGGCTGCCCGTGCCATCCGGCAGATGATCGCGACCTCGCTGAGCAGGTGCTCGGACGCGGGGGCGAGCCGCCCCCGTGAGAGGTGCACCATGCCCATGGAGTCCTCCACCGTGACCAGCTGGGGCCCGGTCGGCCGCAGGTCGGCCTCGGTTCGGCCGAGACAGGGAAGGATGAGCGCCTGCTCTCCGGCGATGACGTGCGAGCGATTGAGCTTGGTCGAGATCTGCACGGTGAGGCGGCACTTGCGCAATGCCTTTTCGGTCAGGTCCGTGTCGGGGGCCGCGGCGACGAAGTTGCCGCCCAGCGCGACGAAGACCCGTACCTGGCCGTCGCGCATGGCGCGGATGCTCTCCACCGCGTCGTGGCCGTGGCGGCGCGGAGGCGTGAACGCGAACTCGGCGCCGAGGGCGTCCAGGAACGCGTCGTCCGGTTTCTCGTAGATGCCCATCGTCCGGTCACCCTGCACGTTGGAGTGGCCCCGTACCGGGCAGAGCCCGGCGCCCGGGCGGCCGATGTTGCCGCGCAGCAGAAGGAAGTTCACGACGTCCCGGATGGTGGGGACCGAGTGACGATGCTGGGTGAGCCCCATCGCCCAGCAGACCACGATCTTCTCGGCGGCCAGGACGTGGCGGAACGCGTCCCGTATCTCTTCCTCGGCCAGGCCGGTGGCCAGAAGGATGTCGTCCCACGAGGCCTTGCGGGCGTGTTCGGCGAACTCCTGGAAGCCATGCGTGTACCGCTCTATGAAAGCGGCGTCGAGGACCGTGCCGGGCGCCTCGTCCTCGGCCTCCAGCAGCATGCGGTTGAAGGCCTGGAACAGCGCCTGGTCTCCGCCCAGCCTGATCTGCAGGAACCGGTCCGCCAGCCGGGTGCCGCCACCGAGGACTCCCATGGGCCGCTGGGGGTTCTTGAACCGGAGCAACCCGGCCTCGGGCAGGGGGTTGACCGCGATGACACGGGCGCCGCGCCGCTTGGCCTCCTCCAGTGCGGAGAGCATGCGGGGGTGGTTGGTGCCCGGGTTCTGACCGACCACGAGGATGAGATCTGCCTCGTGGAGGTCGTCGAGGCTGACGCTGCCCTTTCCGATGCCGATGGTCTCCGTCAGAGCCGAACCGCTGGACTCGTGGCACATGTTGGAGCAGTCCGGCAGGTTGTTGGTGCCGAGCATCCGGACGAAGAGCTGGTAGAGGAACGCGGCCTCGTTGCTCGCCCGGCCGGAGGTGTAGAAGGCGGCCTGATCGGGGGCATCGAGCGCGGCCAGTTCCCGGGCGATCACGGCGAACGCGTCGTTCCACGAGATCGGCCGGTAGCGGTCGCTGCCCGAGGGGCGGTACATGGGGTGGGTGAGGCGTCCCTGCTGCCCGAGCCAGTAGTCCGTACGCGGGAGCAGATCCTCCAGGGTGTGCTCGGCGAAGAAGTCAGGGGTGACACGGCGGACGGTCGCCTCCTCGGCCACCGCCTTCGCGCCGTTCTCACAGAACTCCGCTCGGTGTCGGCGCTCCGGCTCGGGCCAGGCGCAGCCTGGGCAGTCGAAGCCCTTCTTCTGGTTGACCTGAAGCAGGGTGAGCAGGCTGCGACGAGCTCCCATCTGTTCACCGGCGTGCCGTAGGGAGGAAGTGACCGCAGGGATTCCGGCGGCGTACTCCTTCGGCGGGCCGACCCTCAGACGGGCGTCGCCGGGATCCTCAGCAGGTGCTTTGCGGGTCATCTGTAGCGCTACTCCGCGATGTAGGGAACCAGAGCCATGCCAGTGCCGTCGCCCGGCTCGGCCCGTCGCACGAAGAGCCACAACCGAAGACCAAGCGGTTGCACATTGAGCAACAGTAGCGCAATACGCAACTAGCTCAAGGAAGCCCTGGTTCCGACCTCCTGTCAAGGCCGATGGTCGATGCCGGAGACACACTCCCTCGTCCGTCTCCCCTGGCTCGTGAAGAGCAGCTGCCTCGTCGCAGCGGGCCGGTCCGGGGTGGAGCCTGAAAGGGCCTGAACAGGCAAGAGGCTTTCCTGCGGCTGGGTGCGGGACAAAGGCCTAGACCAGAAGCCACGGCATCCCACTTCCGCAGCTCCATGGCCGGCGGGCATCGCCTTCCTTCAGTTTCCGGAAGGAGCCAATCTCCGTCGGGATTGGGTGAGCCGTTCGACTTGGTGGTGGATGTGCTCCACGTGGTGCTCGGATTCCGGTTTCATCAGGACGCTGCGCAGGATGCGGGCGGTGTCGGCGTCCGCGGTGATTTCGGGGTGGCGGGCGGTGAACGCCTGGCGGTCGGCTCTCAGGGTGCTCAGGAACACCGGGTCGGGACTCGTCATGCCGTCCGCCAGGATGCGGGCGGAGGCCGTATCGATGCCGCTCAGGGTGGCGGGGTCGACCACGGGGAAGTAGCTGACGATGTCCAGTTCCGGCTGTTGGTAGAGGACCAGGTGGTCGGAGGTGGTGATCAGTCGCGCCCACTCCTGTGTGGCACGGCGGCCCGCCGCCAGCACCCGGCCCAGGCCGTCGGCGGTGGGCGGGAGGAGCTGGAAGGTGAGCCAGAGGGCGGCGGCCGAGGCGCCGGCGCGTGAGCATTCCAGGCTGATCTCGCCGAGGTGGAGCTCGCTGGAGGTGAAGTAGGTGTACGGCGAGTCGTGGAGGTAGAAGCGCCCCACCTCGGGGTCGCGGAAGAGCACGGCACCGCAGCCGTAGGGCTGGAGCCCGTGTTTGTGCGGGTCGACGACGATCGAGTCGCACTGGGCGATCGCCCGCCATGGCTCGGGCGCGAGTCCCTCGGGCCCGTCGGCGCCGGCCAGCAGGGTGAAGAAGCCACCGTAGGCGGCGTCGATGTGGATACGGACGCCGTACTGCTCTGTGAGGAGCAGGGCCTCGTGGATCGGGTCGACGGCCCCCAGCCCGGTGGTTCCGGCGGTCAGCACGACCGTGCCCACCCGGCCGCCGCGCAGCAGGTCCTCCAGCGCGGCGAGGTCCATACGTCCCCGGCTGTCCGTGGAGACCGCGTGTCCCTCCATCCCCAGCACACGGCACATGCGGCCGTGCGTGTAGTGGGCGTCCGCGCTGTACGCGACACCTCGACCGGGGTGGAGTTCGCGGGCGACGAAGAGGGCTTCGAGGTTGGCGATCGTGCCGCTGGTGGTGAGGTGGCCGAGGTGGGTGTCGTAGCCGAACATGGCGGCCAGTTGAGCAATGGCCTCGCGTTCCATCCGGGCCGTGGCGGGGCCGCCGTCCAGGGCGTGATTGTTGGGGTTGATCAGCATGGCGGTGAGGTAGCCGACCACTGCGGCGGGGTGCGGGGGCTTGAGCATCTGCCCCACGTAACTCGGGTGGAAGAAGGGGTAGTTGTCCTTCAGTCTGCCGGTGAACTCCTCGAAGGCCGTGGCGAAGCGGTCGTCGTCGACCTGGAGTGACGGGTGCGGCTGGTACGGGCCGAAGGTGTCGGCCCAGTCCTCTATCGCATGGGTGGCTCGACCGAGCCAGTGCTGTAGGTCCATGGAGGTCTCTCTCCGATGCGGTCGACGGGGATGGAACGTCCACCATAGGATTTCATTGAGCAGTCAGCAATTGATTGCTCAGCAATTGAGACGTCAGTAGGTGAGGTGGCACTAAACTCGGGCGCCAGGACCGTCAAGGATGGGGAGCCGTACAGGTGAATGCCGCGACCCGGCAGGGCGACGAGGCCGCCCGTGCCGCCAACAGCCGGCTCGTTCAGGACTTCGGACTACTGATCAAGGCCGCGACCCGCCTGGAGCAGCACATCGACGCGACCCTGCGACGGGAGTGCGGGATCAGTCACACGATGCTGGAGGTCTTCATCAGGCTGTGCCGCACGCCGGGCGAGAAGGTCTTTCAGCGCCAGCTCGCCGACGACCTCACCCTCACCAGCAGCGGCACCACCCGGCTGATCGACCGCATGGAGGAAGCCGCCCTGGTCCGCCGCGTCCCCTCACCGGAGGACCGCAGAAGCATCCTGGTGGAGCCGACCGATCACGGCCGCACGGTGTTCGTCCAGGCCGCGACCGTCCACTCCCGTGTCATCGAGCGGTACTTCGTCGCGCCCGTGGCCCGTGACGATTACACACGGCTGACCGGCGCGCTGAGCGACATCAAGGAGGCGCTGCGCGACGCCGCCGACTGACATCACCGGCCCGTCGCGGCTCGCGCCACGGATGGTGCGCCGACGGCGCCGCGCCGGAGCGAACCCGGTGGCCGGGTGCGGCGGGCGGTGCGGTCGGTGCGGTGGTCGCGCCCTGCCGGACGGCGACCCCGGTCGGCGCGCCGGGGACCGCAGCCCCGACGGCCGGCAGCAGAGCGTGGCCCTGATGATCTTGGCTGCCGGAACGGACCTGTTGGCAGCGGGCCTCGCGGCGGCCCAGGGTTCACCGGACGGCGGACACGAGCGTGACACCGTGGCTGCAGCCCGCCACCGGGATAACTGCAAGAAGGTCGGCGGCCGCAAGCGTCACGTGATCGTGGACACCATCGACATGGTCCTGGTCGTGGTGGTGACGGCCGCGAACGTGCAGGATCGCGACGGTGCCCGCCCGGCCCTGGAGTTGCTCCGCGACCTCTACGAGCGGATCGTCCTGGTGTGGGCCGACGGCTGCTACGCGGGCAGGCTCGTGGACTGGGCCAAGAAGAAAGTCCAGATCACCCTGGAGATCGTCAAACTCAGCGACGACACGAAGGGCTTCGTGGTGCTCCCGAGGCACTGGGTGGTCGAGCGCAGCCTGTCGTGGATCTGCCAGCGCCGCGGGTGCGTTCGCGACTACGAGCGCTTATCGGAGCACCATGAGGCCATGGTCCGCTGGTCGATGATCATCCTGATGCGACGCCGCGCCGCCCGCCCTACCGCCCCGCCAACCCCGAAATGATCAGGTCATGAACGGGCCCAATCATGGCCCACCTCCCGGAGCCCTGCCCGACCCAGCGGTGCCTCGCCCAACCCACAACCAAAATCCGGACCATACGCGGGCCAGAGCCCACCAAATTCACTTCAAACGTCGTATTCGCGCTGGCCAGCGCCATGCGAGTCGTGTACCACCAGCAGACGAAGAACCTGCTGGGACGAACGCGCACCGCGCCCCGGCGCAGCACCGTGCCCCTGCCCACCGCAAGCGACAAGACCAGGTTCGGTCTCCCAGCCCGGTCACTCACCACGAAACGACTCGGAGCCGATCAACCCCAGATGTCCGACTTCAACGGAGCGTAGTCAGCACCAAGTCAGCACGGGACAGGTGAAGACGGGTGATGACGTGGGCTTTTAGTCAGCACCAAACCAGCACGGGAGTCAGCACCGCACCGTCAAATCACCCCGAACTACGCGTCCCGGACGCCCTCGTTTCGACCACCTTCGAGCCCCTGAACCGCCCGTTCACAAACCGGCATGGTGGCCGCACGCACACACCACCCGCGAACTATGTAGTCCCACCACATGTGCCCCTGACATGCGCGTTCCTACGGTGTTCCGACACCCACCCGTCCCCACCGCACACGAGGAAGTGGCGCACATGGCCTTCGGAACCACCGCTCCCCCAGCCCCCGCCAGCCTCAAGCGCATCGTCGCCGCCAGCCTCATCGGGACCACCATCGAGTGGTACGACCTCTCCTCGTTCCCAATCACCCGGAACGGCGTCGAATGGGTGCAGGACGGGCCGCCCCAGCCGCGCCTCGAGTCCCGCTGAGACACCGGGTTCGAGGACTGGATCTTTTTCCAGTGGGAGATGGGGAAGGCGGCGAAGGCGGTCATCGGCGGCACGACGCGCAGCAGAGGAAGCCGTGGGCGCCGCCGGTGCGGATGAGGTGTCGCCCTGGCGCTCGCCAGCCTGCAAGAGCAGCGAAGTGGCGACAGGGCGAGTTCGATCGGGAAGCACTCACCGGGCATTTGCAGTTACTCCTCGGTGTGGGTGAGATAGGGCTCGGATGCGGGTGGAGCGCTCCGGGTACAGGGCCTGGTGGGAGACCACACGCGGCCGCTCGGCCCTCATAGCCGAATCCGGCGGACAGTCCTCCGTCAGTCTCCATGCTCGGGATCGTGCACGGAACCTCGGCCTGGGAACCGCGACGTGTGGTGCAGCCGTCGGCCTGGCTGTCGGTCTTGTACACGGCGGCGAACAGGTCCAAGTCGTCCGCGGCCTCCACCCCACAGGCGCAGGTTGAGGTAGTCGGTGATCTCGGTGTGCTCGTCGGGGCAGGGTGAAGGTGAGGGAGGATGTGAGGTCGTCCCCCTGGAACCGGGTCACGGCTTGCTGCCCCGGCAGATGCTCGGGCAGGTCTCGTCGGCCGGATTCAGACGGAGGGTGCGCCACTTTGGCGGGCCAGGCGCCACTCGTCCTCGGGTCAGCCCTGCCCGATCGATGCCGCTCGGTTGAGAACCGAGAGGCCGCCCCCGGGGTTTCCCTCCCAGCCGTTGTCCAGGCTCTTGAGGAAACGGTCGAAGAAGCGGCGCAGGTCGGCGATGTCGCTCCCACTCGAACTCGTTGCTGATGCGCAGCCATGTCAGTCGAGGAGATCTCGCGGAACGCTGCAGGGTGCCGCGCGCATGAACGGGACAGCTTCAGGATGAATTCCCCTCCCCGCCGCGGCCGCACGGAGTCGGCCACCTGTCCACACAACCCGCTCATTCCGGCCCACCCCTCGGGGTCCACCAGGAGCCGGCTACGCCACGAGCGTCCACGCACGTGACCTTCGCTGCCGCAAGGTCGATACTTTCGATAGATGCGCTCTCAGCCGACCCTCGTCCGACCGCCACAAGACCTGACGTCTCGTCACCAAAGTCAGCATTAACTCAGCATCACTACCGCCACAACCTGCTTCCGACCGCCATGAGGCGCCAAGATCCACAACGAATGGAACACCCTCTGAGCAGGCATAAAGCAGGTCAGAGGGCCACCTGCTAGGCTCAATAGGAGACCCCCATGAAGATGCTGATCAACGTCCCGGAGACCGTGGTCGCCGACGCGCTGAGGGGCATGGCCGTCGCACATCCCGAACTGACCGTGGACGTCGAGAACCGGGTGATCGTGCGGCGGGACGCTCCGGTGGCGGGGAAGGTGGGGCTGGTGTCCGGGGG
>NZ_JARGEF010000201.1:0-15222 GCF_033794725.1 Streptomyces sp. ID05-39B
TTTTTTTTATACCGAAGACGGGATACGAGGTTTTTTGCTGTCTCGTGGGGTCGGAAATGTGTTTAAGGGACAGCCCTCGGCCACGGCCGGGGCCCTGCCGGCCGGCTTCCGGGTGTTCCGGGCGCAGGAGGGCTTCTCCGTCGCCCTCCCCGAGCACTGGACCCGGCTGGACACCACCCGCTCGGGCGACCTCGCCTACCGGGTCACGTTCGGCGCCGAGGGCGATCCGCGCACCCTCGCGGTCACCTACAGCGAGCGCGTCGGCCCGGATCCGGTGGCGGTCTGGCGCGAGGACGTGGAGCCGGGCCTGCGCCGGGCCGAAGGGTTCGAACGCATCGGGGAGATCGAGGCGACGACGTACCAGGGGTACGCGGCGGCCGACATGGAGTGGGCCGTCGACGTCGACGGCACCCGGGTGCGCACCTTCGGCCGCGGCTTCCTCCTCGGGGGCAACCGCGGGTTCTCCCTGCGCTGGACGACCCCCGCGGCCGACTGGGACGCCACCGCCAACAGCCGGGCCCTGTCCACGTTCCTCAAGACCTTCCGGCCGGGGCCGGCGTGAGCCGTCGTCTCCCTCGCAAGCCGGCGAACGCGGCCTTCGCGGCCTACCGGACAGGAGCCCGGCCGCGCGGCGCGCGCTGCCTGCGCAAGGGGCCTCCGTGCAGTGGTTGTGTGGTCCAGCGGGCGGTGAAGGTCCTGGCCGGGAGGGAGCAGGTCACCCGGAGCCGGTGCGGGGTCTCCAGGAAGGCCAGATCCACGGCGAGGGTGTCGCCGTCGCTCCAGCCGCCGCTCGCGGCGACGGGCACGGGTTCCTCGGTCACGGTCCAGCCACCGAACCCCAGCCGCGCGGGGATGCGGTCGTCGCCCTCGGCGAGGGTCAGTGTCCAGCCGTCGCCGTCCGCCGTGACGGTCACGCCGGTGAGGCCCGGCTGGTCGGCGCAGACATCGCCGTACGGGGTGAAGGCGGTCCCCGACCACGCGTGCGGGAGGTCCGGCGGCGCGGGCTTTCCGGGGGTGGGCGGCAGGGCCAGGCGGGTGAGGCGGCCGGCGAGGGCCGCGTCGGCGTCCTGGCGGCCGGACAGCGGGGCCGGGTGGAACGCCGGCAGGAGGTGCTCCCAGACGAGGTTGAGCAGGCCCTGCATGTCGGGGGTGGCCGCGGTCGTGGCGATGACGGCGTCGTGCTCGGGCAGGACGAGGCAGAACTGGCCGTAGGCCCCGTCGCCGCGGTAGCCGTGCCGGGACCGCCAGAACTGGAATCCGTACCCGCGGTCCCAGTCCTGCCGGTCGCCGGCGCTCATGGCGCCCGCGGTCGGGATGTGCTCGCGGGTCGCCTGCGCGATCCACTCCCGCGACAGCAGCCGCCGCCCGTCCCCTTCGCCTTCGCACAGGTACAGCTGGCCGAGCCGGGCGATGGCGTCGGTGGTGCCGTGCAGGCCGCTGAAGCCCAGCTCGCGGCCCTTCCGGTCGGTCAGCCAGGCGAGGTCGCCGAAGCCGAGCGGGTCCAGCAGCCGGGGCTTCAGGTAGGCGGTGAGGGTCTGGCCGGTGACCCGCTGGAGGATCGCGGCGAGGGTGTAGGTGGCGGGCTGGTTGTAGGCGAACACCGTGCCCGGGTCGCGGTCGGGCGGCAGCAGCAGGAAGCCGCGGACGAGGTCGTCGCGGTCGAGCGCGCGGGCCCGGTCCACGGTCTCGGCTTCGTGTCCACTCGCCATCGACGCCACGTGCCGCACCAGCATCGCGCGGCTGCGCGGGTCGGTGATGTCGGCGTCGAACTCCGGGAAGTACGAGATCACCGGGTCGTCGAGCCCGATCAGCCCCTCGGCCACGGCGAACCCGGCGGCCGTCGAGGTGAAGCTCTTGCTGAGGGAGTACAGCAGGTGGAGACGGTCGGGCGTGTACGGCGCCCACCAGCCGGCGGCGACGACCCGGCCGTGCCGCAGGACCATGAGGCTGTGCGGCTCGATGGCCTCGGCCGCGTCGACGGCGTCGAGGAAGGCGAGGACACCTGAGGCGTCGACGCCCTGGGCGGACGGGGTGCCGGCAGGCAGCGGACGGGCGCTCATGCCCGCATCCTTCCCCGAACGCCCGCCGCAGGGCGAGGGCATAAAAAGGGGCACCGGGGGACACCGAGGGATGTTCCGGCCCCGACCGTGGCCCGTTTCCGCCCCAGCCCTCTGGGGACCCGGGCACACATGGTGCGAATCGGATACACGATGATGACCGAACAGGCCGGCCCGCGTGAACTGGTCGGCCATCTGGTGCGGGCCGAAGAGGCCGGCTTCGATTTCTCGGTGACCTCGGACCACTACTTTCCGTGGCTGCGGTCACAGGGCCACTCCCCCTACGCGTGGAGCGTGCTGGGCGCCGCTGCCCAGGCCACCTCGCGCATTCCGCTGATGACGTACGTGACCTGCCCGACGGTCCGCTACCACCCGGCGATCGTGGCGCAGAAGGCGGCCACCATGCAGTTGCTGTCCGAGGGGCGCTTCCGGCTGGGGCTGGGCTCGGGGGAGAACCTCAACGAGCATGTGGTGGGCGGGGGCTGGCCCTCCGTGGACGTACGGCACGAGATGCTCGAGGAGGCCGTGGAGATCATCCGCGCCCTGTTCGAGGGCGGCCACGTGACCCATCACGGCACGCACTTCGACGTCGACTCGGCCCGGCTGTGGGACCTGCCCGACACGCCGCCCGAGATCGGCATCGCCGTCTCCGGGGAGCAGTCGTGCGCGCTCGCGGGGCACCTCGCCGACCTGGTGATCGCCACCGAGCCGAAGTCCGGGCTGCTGGAGGCCTTCGACCGGCACGGCGGTGCGGGCAAGCCGCGCGTGGGCCAGCTGCCGGTCTCCTACGACCCCGACCGGGACACGGCGGTGAAACGGGCGCACGCGCAGTTCCGCTGGTTCGGCAGCGGCTGGAAGGTGAACTCCGAGCTGCCGCACCCGGACTCCTTCGAGTCGGCGACCCAGTTCGTCACCCCGGACGACGTGGCCGCGTCGATCCCGTGCGGCGACGACCCGGACGCCTTCGTCGAGGCGGTGCGGCCGTACGCGGAGGCCGGGTTCACGGAGATCGCCCTGGTGCAGATCGGCGGCGACACGCAGCCGGCGTATCTGGACTTCTCGGAGAAGACACTGCTGCCCGCCCTGCGCGAGGCCTTCACCTGACCCACCGGCACGGCCACCGGCGTGAGTGACGGGCGCGGGCGGAGGCCGGGACTGTCCTGGCGCCTGTCTGACGATTCCGCCGGGACTGTCCTGGCGATTCCCCGCTGCCGCGCGACGCCACGCACGCACGCTCGCCGTACCGGTCGCAGACCCAAGTACGTCCAACGGCCCCGCACTCCCCAGACCTCGGCCGGGGGACCCCCGGAGCACGCGCCTGACGCCGCGCGGCCGCCCTCCGGGCGACGACGGGAACCGTCGGACAGGCCCTAGGCTGCCGGTCGGCACGTCCCGTTCCGGGGCGTGCGGTTTCCGCAGTCTGCACAGGAGAGTCATCCGTGACCGTAGCGATCGACCCGTCCGAGACGTCCGCCGCGGCGGTGTCCCCCGCGCCGCTGTCCGACCTCGTGGCGCGCGACGCCCGCGAGTTCGGCGTGTACGCGCGGACCGGTGGGTGGGCCTTCGGGCTGATGGTGGCGCGCAGCGTCCGGCCGGGCGGGCAGAGCGCGCAGGAGACGCCGAAGGTGTCGGCGAAGGAGTTCGCCGAACTGGCCGGCTGCTCCGCGGAGCGCGTCATGCGCCACTACAAGGCCTGGGACCGGGCCGCCGACGACGGTCTCGTCCCGCACTTCGAGGAGCTGGCGCCGGGACAGCAGGTCGAGCTGCCGGACGCGGACGTGTGGCCGACCTACTACGTGTCGCGCTCCAGTGCGTCCTCCGAGCGCGGCACCGCGATCGCCAAGGCTGCCGAGGCCGAGGGCATCCGGCCGACCAAGGCGCTGGAGGTGGCCGAGAACCCGACGGCGCTGCGGGCCGCGATCCTCGCCGACCCCTCGACCGCGCGGGCGGCCCGTGCCGCCCTCCTGGACCGCGTCAAGGAGGACCCGGAACTGCAGACCGAGCTGGCGCGGGACGTGGTGCGCACCGACGACCTGAAGAAGGCCGTCGCCAGCGAGAGCCGCTCCGCGGACCGGATCGGCTACGTCCGTCAGATCGCCGAGTCCGGGCAGATCAAGACGCCCGCCGGGCAGACCGTCGACGCGCCCGCCGACCTGCGCCAGGAGGCCGAGCGGCATCTGTCGCTGCTCGACGAACTGGACGAGGGCGAGGACTGTGGCGAGTGGGCGACGGAGGCGTACGGCACGCTCAGGACGCTCGTCGTGGAGGCCGTGGAGGCCGACCCCGAGCTGCGGGTGCAGGAGCGGCGCACGAAGTTCTACAGCGGTCTGCAGAAGGCGACGAAGGTGTTCGAGGAGCTGACCTTCGACGACGCGCAGGACTTCTACGAGGACGACATGGTGCAGCAGCTGGAGGAGCTGCAGCAGGCGATCGGCAGCTGCATCGCGGCCCTGCGCGGGGCCCGAGCCACGGACTGAGCCGTACACGGCGCCGTACGCGGCGGGCGGCAGGGGCGGCCGTACGCGGGGCCGCCCGTCCGCCGCCGTGCGGTGAGCCAGCCGTGCGGTGCGGCCGCTCAGCGGGACGTGTAGCGGTGCCGGGTCCACAGCGGGACGCCGAACCAGCACAGCAGGTACCAGACGACCACCCCGGTCACGAGATAGGGCACATAGCCGTCTTCGGTGGCCACCCGCAGGATCAGCAGCAGGGCCGAGGTCATCGTGGCGAGCAGCAGCACCAGCCCGACGAACGTCATCCGGGAGGCCCAGGTGACCGCCTGGGGCTTCACCCGCCGTCCGGAGACCAGCCGGTGCAGGGACACCGGGCCTATCAGGGCGCCCGTCGCGCAGGCGCCGAGCACGACCGTGACGATGTAGATGGCCCGGTCGGTGTCCTCCAGGCTCGCGTAGCGCGGGGTGAAGACGACCGTGAGCAGGAAGCCGAAGAGGATCTGGACGCCGGTCTGGGCGACGCGGACCTCCTGGATCAACTCCCCCCACATCCGGTCCGCCCGCTCCTCCTCGGTCTCGTTGCGCCCTCTTCGGCGCTCGGCCCCCGCCGCCGTGTCGGCCACGTGTCCTCCCCGGTTCGAGTGGATGTTCCCCCGGGCGAGTACCCGCCGGCCGGCGTTTCTCTCCGGCCCCGGCGCGGTCCGGCTACCAGCGGCCCTCGACCTGCGCCTTGATCCGACGCTCGTACAGGTCCCGGACCGCGGCCAGGGTCTCCTCGGACAGCTCGGGCAGGCGGGCGGCGGCCGCGTTGGCGCGGGCCTGCTCGGGCGAGCGGGCGCCTGGGATCACCGTGGTCACACCGGGCTGCTGGACGATCCAGCGCAGCGCCAGCTGGGCCGGGGTGTATCCCTCGGGGGCGAGCGCGGAGAACTCGGCGGCGGCCTCGACGCCGGTGGCGTAGTCGACGCCGGAGAAGGTCTCGCCCTGGTCGAAGGACTCGCCGTGCCGGTTGTAGGTGCGGTGGTCGTTCTCCGGGAAGACGGTGTCCTTGGTGTACTTGCCGGACAGCAGACCGGAGGCGAGCGGCACGCGCGCGATGATGCCGACGCCGGCCTCGCGGGCCGCCGGGAGCACCTCGTACAGCGGCTTCATGCGGAACGGGTTGAGGATGATCTGCACGCTGGCCACGCCCGGCCGGGCGATCGCGGTGAGGGCCTCGGCGCAGGTCTCCACGCTGACGCCGTAGTGGGCGATGCGCTCCTCCGCCACCAGGGTGTCGAGGGCGTCGAAGACCTCGTCCGTGGAGTACACGGGGGTGGGCGGGCAGTGCAGCTGTACGAGGTCGATGCGGTCGACGCCGAGGTTGCGGCGGGAACGGTCGTTCCAGGCGCGGAAGTTGTCGAGGACGTAGTTCTCGGGGATCTGGTCGACGCGGCGGCCCATCTTGGTGGCGACCAGCACGTGCAGGTCGGGCCGTCCGCCGAGGAAGGCGGCGATGGTCTGCTCGCTGCGGCCGTCGCCGTACACGTCGGCGGTGTCGAAGAAGGTGACGCCCGACTCGGCGGCCGCCTCCAGTACCGCCAGCGCCTCCTTGTCGTCGACGTCGCCCCAGTCGGCGCCCAGTTGCCAGGTGCCGAGACCGATGACGGATGCGTGCTGACCAGACCTGCCGAATTCGCGCTCGTCCATGGGTGCAGTCTGTCATCCGTTCCGGCCGGGTGCGGAACCGGCCGGTCCGGCCCACCACCTGCGGTTCGTCCACGCGGGGGCCGGCCGGCCCCGGCGGGCTACCGCCTGGAGGCGGGAGTGGTGGCCCGCGCCGTCCGCGTGGTCCTGGCGAGCCTCGGACCGAGCCAACGCTTGAGCCTGCGCAGGGCCTCCAGCCGCCCGGCGGCCTTGTCGAGCCGGTAGTACAGCTGTGGCGGGACGTACGGCAGCAGGGGCGAGTGGCGCTGCCCGAGCAGGGCGAACATCTGCTCCGGGGGCAGGTCGATGTAGCGGGCGAGGTTCTCGTACCACTGGGCGCTGTGGCGGGCGGCGCTCTGCGGGGTGAGCAGGGCGGCCGTGCGGTCGCGCTCGTAGCGGGCGAGGGCCCGCGGCAGGGCGGGGCACTCCCGCAGGGCGTCGGCGAGGGCGAAGGCGTCCTGGAGGGCGAGGGTGGTACCGGCGCCGATGGAGTAGTGGGTGGTGTGGGCGGCGTCGCCGAGGAGGACGACGTTGTCCCGGTACCAGGTGCGGTTGGTGAGGGTGCGGAAGGTCAGCCAGGGGGCGCCGCCGTCGCCGCGGGGGCGCCCGATCAGGGGGTGGCCGTCGAGGATGTGCGCGAAGAGTTTCTCCAGCCGCGCCGTGCCGCCGGCGTCGTCCGCCCGGTCGAGGCCGAGGCCGGTCCAGGTCTCGGGGGCGCATTCGATGACGCAGGTGCTCCGCTCGGAGCTGAACGGGTAGCCGTAGCACCAGATCCAGCCATGATCGGTCTCCACGAAGGCGAAGGTGAAGGAGTCGAAGACCTTGGTGGTGCCGAGCCAGACGTAGGGGTTGCGGCCGGGCGTCAGTTCGGCGCCGAAGTGCTGTGCGTGACGGGTGCGCAGGGCGCTGTGGACGCCGTCGGCGGCGACGACCAGATCCGCCTCGGGCAGGTCGTCGGGCGTGATCTCCCGCTCGAACTCCAGGCGTACGCCGAGTGCGCGGGCGCGGGCGGTGAGGATCTCCAGGAGCTTGTGCCGGCCGATGCCGTGGCCCTCGTCACCGGGCTGACGGGTCACCAGGTCCCGTACGTGCGCGACGCCCTGGTTCCAGCGCACGGAGTGCTCCTCGACGGCGCGCGCCGACTCGGGGTCGCGCACGTGGAGTTCGTCGAGGAGTGAGCGCCAGTAGGTGACGCCCCAGCCGTAGGTCGAGCCCTCGGGGTCGCGCTCGTGGACGGTGACGTCGTGGGACGGGTCCTGCCGCTTGAGCAGGATGGCGAGATACAGGCCGGCGGGCCCGCCACCGACGCAGGAGACCTTCACGCACACCCCCGGGAATGACGAATTGTGGCCGGTCGACGACGCACAGTAGCAGCGGGCAGGGGTGGCCACCGCGGGCCCTTCTTCGCGATTCCGTCACTTTCTCCACGTGAGCCACACCACCGGCGGAGCGGTCGCGCGCGAAAGATCACCGAAAGGGACCATTCCGGGGAAAGGAATTGCCCGTTCCGCCACACCAGGTGCCCATCGGACGGCAAGATCATCTTCCTTGAACATTGCACGACTTATTATCGATTGTCCTGATCACGGCCAACCCGTCCCGCGGGATTTCTCCCGTTCTCCGGTCGGCCGATAGGCATGCGGGGTCGTCAACCGAACGCACCCCAGGAGGTCCCGCATGCCGGAACTCAGCCGACGTCGCGCACTCACCACCGCGGCGGCTCTCGCCGCGAGCGCCGCCACCGCCACCGGGACGGCCGCGGCGCACTCCGCGAACGCGACCCCGTCCGGCTCCCCCGACTCCCCCGACGCCTTCGACGAGGTCTACAAGGGGCGTCGGATACAGGGCCGGCCCGCCTCCGGAGGCGGGCATCACGGCGGCGGTCACCACGGCGGCGGCTACGCGGTGTTCGTCGACGGCGTGGAGCTGCACGTGATGCGCAACGCCGACGGCAGCTGGATCAGCGTCATCAGTCACTACGCCCCGGTGCCGACCCCGCGGGCCGCCGCCCGCGCCGCGGTCGACGAGCTGCAGGGCGCCCGGCTGCTGCCGTTCCCCGCCAACTGACCACCTCGCACGCATACTTGGAGCACCGCACAGATGACCGTCCGTAAGAACCAGGCGTCCCTGACCGCAGACGAGAAGCGCCGCTTCGTCGCCGCCGTCCTCGAACTCAAGCGCAGCGGCCGCTACGACGCCTTCGTCACCACGCACAACGCGTTCATCGTCGGCGACACCGACAACGGCGAGCGCACCGGCCATCGTTCACCGTCCTTCCTGCCCTGGCACCGCAGATTCCTGCTGGAGTTCGAGCGGGCGCTCCAGTCCGTGGACGCTTCGGTGGCGCTGCCGTACTGGGACTGGTCCGTCGACCGGTCGCCGCGTTCCTCGCTGTGGGCGCCGGACTTCCTCGGTGGTACCGGGCGCGCCCGGGACGGACGGGTGTCGGACGGCCCGTTCGCCGCCGCCGGCGGCAACTGGCCGATCGGGGTGCGCGTGGACGGGCGGACGTTCCTGCGGCGCGCGCTCGGAGCCGGCGTGCGTGAACTGCCGACGCGGGCCGAGGTCGACTCGGTGCTGGCGATGCCGACGTACGACATGGCGCCCTGGAACAGCGGGTCGGACGGTTTCCGCAACCATCTGGAGGGGTGGCGGGGCGTCAACCTGCACAACCGGGTGCATGTGTGGGTCGGGGGCCAGATGGCCACCGGGGTCTCCCCCAACGACCCGGTGTTCTGGCTGCACCACGCCTACATCGACAAGCTGTGGGCCCAGTGGCAGCGGCGGCATCCGGAGGCCGGGTACCTGCCGGCGGCGGGGACACCGGACGTGGTGGACCTGCACGAGACGATGAAGCCGTGGAACGACACCACCCCGGCCGACCTGCTCGACCACACCGCCCACTACACCTTCGACACCGCCTGACCGGAGCCCGGTTGTCCGCGCGGGCCGCGGGGTACCCGGGCGCCACGTACCCGAGAGACAGGAGGAGGCCGACCGTGACACAGGTCGAGGAATCCGTCGAGGTGGGTGTCCCGGTGCACACCGCCTACAACCAGTGGACGCAGTTCGAGACGTTCCCCGAGTTCATGGGCGGGGTCAGGCGCGTCGAACAGCGCACCGACACGCTCACCCACTGGGTCATGGACGTCAACGGGGTGCACCGGGAGTTCGACGCGGAGATCACCGAGCAGATCCCGGACGAGCGGGTTGCCTGGGCGACGGTGGGCGGCGAGGCCCGGCAGTCCGGTGTGGTGACCTTCCACCGCCTCGACGACGATCACACGAAGGTCATGCTCCAGATGCTCTTCGAGCCGCAGGGCCTCGCCGAGACGGTCGGTGACCGGCTCGGCTTCGTGAAGCGGCAGACCAAGGGCGATCTCAAGCGCTTCAAGGAGTTCATCGAGGAGCGCGGACTCGAGACCGGCGGCTGGCGCGGCGTGGTCGTCTGACCGCTGCCGCCGGCCCGCCCCGGCCCCGTCGCCGTGGCCCGTACGACAGCCGTACGGGCGCGGTCAGCCGGCCGCCGCGGTGCGGCACTCCGGGTGGCCCCAGCCCTGATCGTTCTTGGCGATCGGCTCGCCCTGTGCGTAGGGGCGCCCGCACACACAGCGGCCGGGGAACTTGGCCTTGATCGTGCGGGCGGACGAACCACCGGCCCGCCGGGGCGAGGCGCCCCCGCCGGACCCGGTTCCCCCGGTTTTGCCGTCGGCCTTGCGGCGTACGGCGGACTTGGCCGGGGCGTCGGGGGCGGGCGGCGGCTCGGGCGAACCGAGGGCGCTGCCCGCCGGCTCCTGCACGATCGCCGCCTGGCTGGCGGCCCGGTCGGCGAAGTCGTTCAGCTTGTCGCCGTCGACCTGGTGGGCGGGCACATAGCGGAACTCGACCGTGCGGCCGCCGAGCAGTTCGTCGATGCGCACGACCAGGTCCTGGTTGGCGACCGGCTTGCCCGCGGCGGTCTTCCAGCCGTTGCGCTTCCAGCCGGGCAGCCAGGTCGTGACGGCCTTCATGGCGTACTGCGAGTCCATGCGGATCTCCAGCGGTACGTCGGCGTCGACCGCCGCCAGCAGGCGCTCCAGGGCGGTGAGTTCGGCGACGTTGTTGGTGGCCCTGCCGAGCGGGCCCGCCTCCCAGCGGGCCGGGGCCTCAAAGGCGTCGGAGATCACCCAGGCCCAGCCCGCCGGTCCCGGGTTTCCCTTCGAGGCCCCGTCGCACGCGGCCACCACTCGTTCACGCATGCGCACGATCATGCCATGGCGCCGCGGTGGGTCCGTCGCGGCTAGGAGACGGCCCCGGTCTGCGGCATCTCACCCTCGGTGGTGGTGACGTCGATGACCGAGAAGTTCGCGCCCTGCGGGTCGGTGAGGGCGGCGAACCGGCCGAACGGCGTGCCCATCGGGCCGAACCGGAGCTGTCCGCCGAGCTTGGTGGCCTTGGCGACGGCGTCGTCGCAGTCGGGGACGGTGAAGTAGACGTTGATGTAGGAGGGGACCTCGGGCGGGAAGTCGTCGCCCATCGCCATCCGGCCGAGGACGGGGTCCTGCCCCAGGTCGTAGAGACGGAAGTCGGTCTCCTGGTCCTCCAGCTGCCGCTGCCCGTACCCGTAGACGGCGGAGAGGAAGGTGTCGGCCTTCTCCGGCTCGCGGGTGAAGACCTCCGCCCAGGCGTAGGCGCCGGGCACACCCGTCGCCTCGAAGCCCTCGTGGCTGCCGGCCTGCCACACGCCGAACACGGCGCCGCTGGGTTCGCGGGCCAGGCACATGGTGCCGAACTCGCCGACCTGCATCGGCTCCATCAGCACCTCGCCGCCGTTCTCACGGATCTTCGCCGCGGTGCCGGTGGCGTCCTCGGCGGCGAGGTAGAGGCACCAGGCGGACTGGCCCTCCTGTCCGGGCATCGGCGGTACGACGGCGGCGACCGCCTTGCCGTCCGCGTAGGCCTGGGTGTAGTTGCCGTACTCCGACGACGACTCGCCGAAGGTCCAGCCGAGGACATCGCCGTAGAAGCGCTTGGCCCCTTCCACATCGCTGAACATCGCGTCGGCCCAGCAAGGGGTTCCCTCGGGTTGCACGGCCATGGTGGTGGCCCTTCCGGTGAGAGCGGTTGGTGTCCGTTTCCTCACGCTAGTCATCCACCCGCCCGCCCGCGCGCCGAATGCCGGCTGTGCCCTAGCTTCCGCCGGGTTGACCGTCGTCCTTGTCCTTCGGGGGACGGCCGTACGGGGCTTCGCCCGCGGTGAGGTGTTGCAGTACCTCGACCAGTTCCTGGCAGGCCCGTTCGACGGAACGGCGCGTGTTGCGCTGCTCGGTGATGACGGCCGACAGCAGCAGGGCGGTCAGGGCCATGGTGCCGTTGAAGGCCTGGAGTTTGCTCATGACCTCGACGCGGGTCAGCCCCGCGAAGGGACCCACCTCGTCGGTGGCCGCGACCGTGGCCAGGACCGAGGTGACCAGGGCGCACAGCATGCTGCCGGCGAGCTGGAAGCGCAGGGCCGACCAGATCAGCAGCGGATAGACGAGGAAGAGCAGGCTGACATGGCTGTTGGTGGCCAGGGGAATGAGCGCGAGGGCGATGACGGCCAGGCCCGCGGCCTCCTTCCAGCGGGTCAGGGGCGGCGGCCGGCGGGCGGTGTGCACGACGAGCAGCACGGGCGTGACGATGAGGACGCCCATCGCGTCGCCGACCCACCAGGCCAGCCAGACGGGCCAGAAGGCGTGCGCGGGCAGCTGGTCGGTGACGAGGAGGACACCCACGCCCACGGTCGAGCTGAGCAGCATCGCGGTCAGCGCCCCGAGGAACACCAGGGCGAGACCGTCGCGCAGGCGGGCGAGGTCGCTGCGGAAGCCCACCTTGCGCAGCATGAGGTAGGCGCAGACGGGGGCCGCGGTGTTGCCCGCCAGGTTGAAGACGACGGACGGGCTGAGCGAGGTGAGCGACAGGATGACCAGGAGCGCCCCGAGGGCGATTCCGGCCCAGCAGCGGAGCCCGAGGATCAGCAGGCAGGCCACGGCGACGCCGGAGGGCGGCCAGATGGGGGTGAAGATCGCGCCCTCGACGACCAGCTGGCGCAGCAGGCCCAGCCTTCCGGCCGCGTAGTAGCCGGCCGCGACCACCGCCGTCTCCGCGGCGAGGACGGCCGGCCGACGCAGATCGCTGGTGCCCACCACAGCAGTCATCAGACACCGGGCCCGTGCCGACGGCGAGGCGGGAGGCACCTGGACCGGCCCTATGGCTGAACGCGCCGCGCTACCCGCCCGAAACGCCGTCGTGCCCGACGACCAGGACGGCCGCGTCGTCCTCGTGCCCGACGCGCTCGGCGCCCTTCATCACGGCGGTGGCGAGGGCATGGGCCTCCAGGCCGGCGACGGCGGCGATGCCGGCGAGGCGCACGACCTGGTCCAGTCCCTCCTCGACGCTCATCGACGGCCCTTCCACGACGCCGTCGGTGAGCAGCACGAAGACCCCGCCCTGGGTGAGCCGGTACCGGGTGACCGGGTACTCCATCGCCTCCTGGACGCCGAGCGGCGGTCCTCCCTCGTCCTCGGACACGCCGGACCTGCCGTCCGCGGTGGCCCACACGCACGGGATGTGTCCGGCCCGGGCGCTCTCCACCACGCCGGTGGCCGGGTCGAGGCGCATGAACGTGCAGGTGGCGAAGAGGTCGCCGCCGAGGGAGATGAGGAGGTCGTTGGTCAGGGCGAGGAGTTCGCCGGGCTCGCTGGTGACGGAGGCGAGGGCGCGCAGGCCGACACGGACCTGGCCCATGAAGGCGGTCGCCTCGATGTTGTGGCCCTGGACGTCACCGATGGACAGGCCGATACGGCCGTCGGACATCCGGAAGGCGTCGTACCAGTCACCGCCCACGTTGAGGCCGTGGTAGGCGGGCGCGTACCGGACGGCGATCCGGTAGCCGCGCATGGCGGGCAGGTCCCTGGGGAGCATGCCGCGCTGGAGGGCGATGGCCAGTTCGACGCGGGAGCGTTGCAGTTCCGCGCGTTCGCGCGCCTGGGCGGTGAGCGAACCGAGCCTGGCCAGCAGCTCGTCGCCGTCGTCCGTCGGACGCTTGCGGAACATGGCTCACTCCGGAGAGGACGGTAGCCCCTTCGGGGCGAACCTCAGATTTTACGTTTACTGGATGATACCGACATATCGGGCATGGCTGGCAGTGCGCTGCCGTCTGAGGGCAGCCGAAGGGCGGTTGGAGGGCCGTCTGGGGCGAACGGCGCGGCGCGGTGGTGCGCGCCGCGCCGCGGCCCCGGTGGATCAGCCGCCGAGGGCCGCCATCACCACGTCCTTCGCCTCCTCCTGCACCTGGCGCAGGTGGTCGGGGCCCAGGAACGACTCGCCGTAGATCTTGTACACGTCCTCCGTGCCGGAGGGGCGGGCGGCGAACCAGGCGTTCTCGGTGGTCACCTTGATACCGCCGATGGCCGCGCCGTTGCCGGGCGCCTCGGTGAGGACGCCGGTGACCGGCTCGCCGGCCAGGGTGCCGGCCGTGACCTGCGCGGGTGAGAGCTTGGCGAGCAGCGCCTTCTCCTCACGGGTGGCGGGCGCGTCGATACGGGCGTAGGCGGGCTCGCCGAAACGTGCCGTGAGCGCCGTGTAGTGCTCCGACGGGCTCCTTCCGGTGACGGCGGTGATCTCGGAGGCCAGCAGCGCCAGGATGATGCCGTCCTTGTCGGTGGTCCACACCGAGCCGTCGCGGCGCAGGAAGGACGCGCCGGCCGACTCCTCCCCGCCGAAACCGAGCGAGCCGTCGACCAGACCGTCCACGAACCACTTGAAGCCGACGGGCACCTCGACGAGACGGCGGCCGAGGTCGGCTGCCACCCGGTCGATCATGGAGGACGACACCAGGGTCTTGCCGATGCCCGTGCCGTCCGGCCACTGCTCGCGGTGGGCGTAGAGGTAGGAGATGGCGGCGGCCAGGTAGTGGTTGGGGTTCATCAGGCCCGTGTCCGGGGTGACGATGCCGTGCCGGTCGGCGTCGGCGTCGTTGCCCGTGGCGATGTCGAACCGGTCGCGCTGCGCGATGAGCGAGGCCATCGCGTACGGCGACGAGCAGTCCATGCGGATCTTGCCGTCCCAGTCCAGCGTCATGAACCGCCAGGTGGGGTCGGCGAGCGGGTTGACCACGGTCAGGTCGAGGCGGTGCTCCTCCGCGATCCGGCCCCAGTAGGCGACCGAGGCCCCGCCGAGCGGGTCGGCGCCGATACGGACGCCCGCGGCGCGGATCGCGTCCAGGTCCAGGACGGCCGGCAGGTCGGCGACGTAGGCGCCCAGGAAGTCGTGACGGCCGGTGCCGGGCGCGCCGAGCGCCTGACGGTAGGGGATACGGCGTACGTCCTTCAGGCCCGCCGCGATGATCTCGTTGGCGCGGTCCTGGATCCAGGAAGTGGCGTCGGAGCCCGCCGGGCCCCCGCTGGGCGGGTTGTACTTGAAGCCGCCGTCACCGGGCGGGTTGTGCGAGGGGGTGACGACCACCCCGTCCGCGAGGCCCCTGGTGCGGCCCCGGTTGTGGGTGAGGATGGCGTGCGAGACGGCCGGGGTGGGCGTGTAGCCGTCGGCACTGTCGATGAGCACGCTCACGTCGTTGGCGGCGAACACCTCCAGCGCGGTCACCCGGGCGGGCTCGGACAGCGCGTGGCTGTCGGCGCCCAGGAAGAGGGGGCCGTCGGTGCCCTGCGCGGAGCGGTACTCGCAGATGGCCTGGCTGGTCGCGGCGATGTGGTCCTCGTTGAACGCGGTGTTCAGGGAGGAGCCGCGGTGCCCGGACGTGCCGAACGCCACCCGCTGCGCCGGGTCGGCGGGGTCGGGGTGCAGCGCGTAGTACGCCGTGACCAGTCGGGCCACGTCGACGAGGTCCTCGGGGCCGGCCGGCCGACCCGCTCGTTCGTGCTGCATGGTCCGTTTCCTCCGCATGGGTTGATCCGTGGTTCGCCGTCCCATCTTTCCCCGTCGGAGGGCCGGTCCGCGAGGGGGCCCGGCCCGCCGTCCGCCCACGGCCGCGGGCTGGGGCCCCCGCGGAC
>NZ_JARGEF010000202.1:0-15192 GCF_033794725.1 Streptomyces sp. ID05-39B
GTGGTTCCCCGCATTCCCCGTATCCCTCGTAGTCCCCGCCTTCCCTGCTTCCCGTCTCCCCGGGTCAGTCCCTTCTCTTCGCTCTGTGAGGCAACATGCGCTGTGTCATCGCCCGGTACCCGTTCGACCTGACCAAGAGCGGGGTCCTGGCCTCGATGGCGGGCGTCACGCCCGAGCTGATCACCGGCGAGTCCGTCACCATCGGCCGCCGCCGCTACCCGGTCAAGCAGGTCGGCGAGGTCGTCACCCGGCAGGACCGCCGTGACTTCAGCAGCGGCGAGGTCGTGCGGGCCATGCGCCGCCTCGGCTTCACCTGCCACGGCCTGCCCGAGGAGGCCGCGCCCGTGAGCGCCGGCACCCTCAGCCCCATGCAGTCCGCGTCGGAGATGCTCGGCGGCCCCGACCCGCGAGACGTGTAGAAGCGAGCGAACGACATCACCCTGCCCGCGCTGTGCCGTGCCGTGGAACTTCACCGGTCCGGCGGCCGTTGGCAGGGTGACGCGTGTTACATGCGCGTCGGACCGGAACGACAGGGCTGAAGCCGAGGATGGCGCGCGTGGCGATGTGGGATCGGATCAAGGACCAGGCCAAGGGCCTCCAGCAGGCACAGGGAGCACGGGGCACCGGCGGCCACGGGCAGCCGGCCTCAAGAGGGTCGGGCGCTTCGCGCGCCCAGCTGGTGAGCACGCTCAAGACCCAGCTCACCTCCCTCAAGACAGAGTTGAAGAGCGGGGCGTACCGCGACGCGAGCATGGCCATGTGCGCGCTGGTCGCCGCCGCCGACGGGAACGTCGACCCGACCGAGCGCCAGCACGTGGAATCGCTCATCGTGAACAACGACGTCCTGCAGAACTTCCCGTCCGAGCAACTGCGCCAGCGCTTCAACAAGCACGTCGACCGGCTGGCGTTCGACTTCCCCCAGGGCAAGGCCGAGGTTCTCCAGGAGATCGCCAAGGCCGCGAAGAAGCCGACGGAGGCCAGAGCCGTCATCCAGACCGGCTTCGTCATCGCGGGCGCGGACGGATACGTCGCACCGGCCGAGGAGCAGGTCCTGCGCGAGGCCTGCTCGGTACTGGGCCTGTCGGCACAGGAGTTCGGCCTCTAGGGAGACCGGACGCACGGTCAGGCTTCGGGGATCAGCGGCAGGGCCGTCGTGACCTCGAAGCCGCCCTCCGGGCGTGGACCCAGTCGGAGTTCGCCGCCGATGGAGTGGGCGCGTTCACGCATGCCCAGGACGCCGAAGCCGCGGCCCGGCGCGGTCGCGGGCGGCGGGGCGCTCGCCGGACCGTCGTCGCTGACCGTGATCACCAGCCGGGACCCGGAGTACACCAGCCGGACCCGCGCGAACTGACTGCCCGCGTGCTTGGTCACGTTGGTGAGCGCCTCCTGCACGATCCGGAACGCGGTCAGGTCCGCCCCCGGCGACAGCGGCCGGGGCTCCCCGTCGGTGGTGACCGTGACCGTGAGCCCCGCCGACTCGCACGACGCGACCAGCTCGGGCAGGCGGGCCAGGCCCGGCGCCGGTTCCAGCGGATCGGCGGCCGGGTCGTCGTTCTGGCGCAGCAGCCCCAGTGTGGCCTTCAGCTCGCGCAGCGCGGAGGACGTGGTGCCGGTCAGGTCGGTGAGGATCTTCTTCGTCTGCTCCGGACGGGTCAGCACCAGGTGCGCGGCGGTGCCCGCCTGGGCGTTGGCCAGCGCCAGATGATGGGCGACGACGTCGTGCAGCTCACGGGCGATGCGCATGCGCTCCTCCGTGACGCGCAGCCTGGCCTCCTCCTCCCTCGTGCGTTCGGCGTGCTCGGCACGGGCCTGCACCGCGTGGAGGTAGGCGCGCCGCAGCCGGGTCATGTTGCCGGCGGCGAGCGGCAGCATCAGCCAGAAGAACGGGCCGATGGTCCTGAGCAGCAGCGAGAGTTCGTCCATGCTGTCGGAGAACACGGCCGCGGCCGTCACCGCCACGGTCGTGGCGACGCCGAAGGCGCGGGTCGTCTTCGGATCGGTGAGCATGGCCAGCCAGTAGAGCGCCGCCATGATCGGGGCCAGCAGCAACGGGGTGACCAGATACCCGAGTCCGACCGCGATCACCGTGCAGACCGCGGTGACGACGACGGCGGTCCGCGGGTGGCTGCGGTAGCGCAGCAGGGCGAGGCAGGAGACACCCATGAGGGCGGTGCCGGAACCCCCGTGGTCGGGCGGGGAGACGCCGGGCATGGTGAGGGAACTGCCGAGGCTCACACAGCCCATCAGCGAGAGGACCACCGCCAGGTCGATGAGCCGGGGGTGGCGGTCCGCGTACTTGCCGACGCGGCCCGAGTACCTCTCCAGGCGGTCCTGGTAGCGCTCAAGACTGCTGCTCATCGGGCATCGGCCCTCCGGTCGGTGGTGCTGTGTTCATCGTGACCTCCGCCGCCGTCGACGGGCGAGGGGACCGTCCGTGGCGTTCACCACGGACGGTCCCGTCGGGGGAAGCGGGGTGGGGCCACCCTCAGGTGCGCGCCGGCTCCAGACCGGCCGGGTCCGGCTCACGGGCCGGGTCAGGGTCGCCCTCCTGCTCGGGCCGCCGGCTGAGCGCCTCGCCCTCGACGTCGACGCAGGGCAGGATCCGGTCCAGCCACTTCGGCAGCCACCAGGCCTTGTCGCCGAGCAGGGCGAGCACGGCGGGCACGATCGCCATCCGGACCACGAAGGCGTCGAAGAGAACGGCTCCGGCCAGCCCGAACCCGATCATCTTGATCATGGAGTCCTTCTCGCCGATGAACCCGGCGAAGACGGCGATCATGATCAGCGCGGCGGCCACGACCACCCGGGCGCTGTGCCGGAAGCCGGAGGTGACCGCCTGGCCGGGCCGCTCGCCGTGGACGTACGCCTCGCGCATCCGGGAGACGAGGAAGACCTCGTAGTCCATGGCCAGGCCGAACACGATGCCCACCAGGAAGATCGGCATCAGGCTCATGATCGGGCCGGTCTGCTCCACGCCGAGGACGCCGGCACCGTGGCCATGCTGGAAGACCACGACGACCGCGCCGAGGGAGGCCAGCACCGACAGCAGGAAGCCGAAGGCCGCCTTCAGCGGGACGAGCAGGGACCGGAACACCACCATCAGCAGCAGGATCGCCAGACCGACCACGACGATCAGGTACGGGACCAGCGCGGCCTGCACCTTGTCGGAGATGTCGATGTTCAGCGCCGTACTGCCGGTGACCTCGAAGGTCGCGCCGGTCTCGGTCTCCACGCCGGGACGCATCCCCCGGATGGTCTTGACGAGGTCCTTGGTCCGCTCGTCGGTCGGCGCGGTGGACGGTACGACCGAGAAGACGGCGGTGTCACCAACCTCGTTGAAGCGGGCCGGGGAGACGGACACGACGCCCTCGGTGCCGCCGATCCGGTCGGCGACGGTCTGCGTGGCCGCCTTCGGGTCGGCGTCGCCCTTGGCGTCGACGACGACGGTCAGGGGCCCGTTGAAGCCCGGTCCGAAGCCGTCGGCCATCGCGTCGTAGGCCCGGCGCTGGGTGGTCGAGGTGGCCTTCGCCTCGTCGCCCGGCATGCCCAGTTGCAGATCGGCCACCGGCAGCGCGAGGGCACCCAGGCCCACCACGCCGAGCAGCAGCACCGGCAGCGGGCGGCGCAGCACGAACCGCGCCCAGCGGGTGCCGCCGTTGTCCGCGCCGCCGTCGTCGACACGGCCGCTCCTGCGGGCCTTGCGCGCCAGCACGGCGTTCGGCCAGAAACCGAGGAACGCCGGCACCAGTGTCAGCGCGATCAGAACGCCGACGACGACCGCGCCCGCCGCGGCCAGGCCCATCTTGGTGAGCATCGGGATGCCGACGACGGCGAGCCCGGCCAGGGCGATGACGACGGTGAGGCCCGCGAAGACGACCGCGGACCCGGCCGTACCGGCCGCGAGACCGGCCGCCTCCTGCGGCGTACGGCCGCGCCCGCGTTCCTCCCGGTAGCGGGAGACGACGAACAGGGCGTAGTCGATGCCGACCGCCAGGCCGAGCATCATCGCCAGGGTGCCGGTCGTCGTGGACAGGCCGAGAGCCTCGGAGAGCGCCATGATCGTGGCCATGCTGACGCCGACGCCGATGAGCGCGGTCAGCAGGGGCAGACCGGCCGCGGCCAGCGAACCGAAGGTGACGAGCAGGACGACCGCGGCGATCGAGACGCCGATGACCTCGGCGATCCCGCCCGGCCCGCCGGCCTCCTCCAGGGCGTCCCCGCCGGCCTCGACGGTCAGTCCGGCGGCACGGGCCTCCTCGACCGCCCGGTCCAGGCGGGCCGTGCTGTCGTCGGTCAGTTCGTTCGCGGTGACCTTGTAGGTGACGGTCGCGTACGCCGTCGTGCCGTCCTCGCTGACCGCCTGTGCCGCGAACGGGTCGGCGGCGCTCGCGACCTGTGGTCCGTCGGCCAGGTCGGCCACGGCGTCCTCGACGGCCCGCCGGTTGTCGGCCGCGGTCACCTTCTCGCCGCCCGGCGCGACGAACACGACCCGCGCGGTCGCGCCGTCCGCCGAGGCGCCGGGGAAGCGCTCCTCCATCAGGTCGAAGGCCTTCTGGGACTCGATGCCCGGCATCGAGAACTGCTCGTCGGCGGCGCCGGGGGCCTTGACGGCGCCCAGCCCGACGGCGGCGAGGACCGCCGCCCAGACAAGGGCGACGTACCAGCGCCGCCGGAAGGCCAGGCGGCCCACGCGATAGAGGAAAGTTGCCACGACTGGGGTCTCCGCATCTGGTGCCGACTGTCGGCCCAGACTCGCCGCCCGGCCTCCTGCCTGTCGTCGTGCGTCTGCCGACAATCGCCCCTACTCAGAACGCAGTACGTAAGGGGTACGGACTCCACCGGCGGGACTACGGGGTCCACGGATCGGACGCATGTTCACCGTGAATGTGTCCTTCGTCGCAGTGGGAGGCGGTACGGGCATGCGACGGAGCCGTTCCGGGAGGTGGCCGTGGCAGCCGTCGTGGGAGGTCACAGGGCTGTGGTCGCTGGTGCCCACAGGAATGCGGGAGTGCCTGTGGAGCAATATCTGTGGTCGCCAGATGAGAAATTGGCGCAGCCTCCGACGAGTATTCCCGCAGGCGTCTCACCAGGCAAAATGGTCGCGCGCACTCGGCCGAACGCACCGTGCTACTGTCGTCATCAGTTGCAGTTGTGGTTGCCAGAAGGTTTTTCCGTCGGGGTGATCATCACGGCGACCGGAGGCA
The DNA here is from genome assembly GCF_033794725.1 of Streptomyces sp. ID05-39B. NCBI lineage: Bacteria > Bacillati > Actinomycetota > Actinomycetes > Kitasatosporales > Streptomycetaceae > Streptomyces > Streptomyces sp. ID05-39B. The sequence continues at coordinate 5,205 of NZ_JARGEF010000202.1, forward strand.
CACAGGGTGACTCCGAACCGTCCCTCGAAGGAGAATAAAATGGCCAGTGGCACCGTGAAGTGGTTCAACGCCGAAAAGGGTTTCGGCTTCATTGAGCAGGACGGCGGCGGTCCCGACGTCTTCGCTCACTACTCGAACATCGCGACCCAGGGCTTCCGTGAGCTTCAGGAAGGCCAGAAGGTCACCTTCGACATCGCGCAGGGCCAGAAGGGCCCGACGGCGGAGAACATCGTTCCCGCCTGACCCTGCCTGACGCGTAACGTCGCAGCCGGGGCCCGCACCGTGGGGTGCGGGCCCCGGCTCGCCGCTTTTCCGGGCGCCGCGCGGGATGACCTGATTTCCCGCAGGACGGTGTCATGTTTCCCGTCCACCTGTTTCGGCCCCACCCCCTCCGGCTCGTTCTCGCAATTCTCCGCGCCTTTCATGTGCTCCGGGAATTCCTTGATACGCGCCCGCATCAAGGAAGGTCCCCCGCATGAACCGTGCACGTTCCAGCGCCCGCTCCTACGGCCGCTCCGGAGGCGGCGCCCCGCAGCGCTCCTCCGCCGGCCGCTCCTCCGCGCCCCGTCGTCCGCAGGGCGGCTCCGGCCGCCGGCCGATGGCGCAGCAGGGCGAGTTCGCGCTGCCGGAGACGATCACGCCGCCGCTGCCCGCCGTCGAGTCGTTCGGCGACCTGGGCCTGCCCGCGCCGCTGTCGGCCGCGCTGGCCAGTGAGGGCATGAGCGTCCCGTTCCCCATCCAGGGCGCGACCCTGCCGAACTCCCTGGCAGGCCGTGACGTCCTGGGCCGTGGCCGCACCGGCTCCGGCAAGACCCTCGCCTTCGGCCTCGCCGTCCTGGCCCGCACGGCGGGCCTGCGCGCCGAGCCGCGTCAGCCGCTCGCGCTGGTCCTCGTACCGACCCGCGAGCTGGCCCAGCAGGTCACCGACGCGCTGACGCCGTACGCCCGCTCCGTGCGGCTGCGGCTGGCCACCGTCGTCGGCGGCATGTCGATCGGCCGCCAGGCGAGCGCCCTGCGGGGCGGCGCCGAAGTCGTCGTCGCCACGCCGGGACGGCTGAAGGACCTCATCGACCGGGGCGACTGCCGCCTCGACGACGTCGCCATCACCGTCCTCGACGAGGCCGACCAGATGGCCGACATGGGCTTCATGCCGCAGGTCACCGCGCTGCTCGACCAGGTGAAGCCGGACGGGCAGCGGATGCTGTTCTCGGCCACCCTCGACCGCAACGTCGACCGGCTGGTCCGCCGCTACCTCTCCGACCCGGTCGTCCACTCCGTCGACCCGTCGGCCGGTGCGGTCACCACGATGGAGCACCACGTCCTGCACGTCCACGACACGGACAAGCAGCGCACAACCACCGAGATCGCGGCCCGCGAGGGCCGCGTGATCATGTTCCTGGACACCAAGCACGCGGTGGACCGGCTGACCAAGCACCTGCTGAACAACGGCGTGCGCGCCGCGGCGCTGCACGGTGGCAAGTCCCAGCCGCAGCGCACCCGGACGCTGGACCAGTTCAAGACGGGCCATGTGACCGTGCTCGTCGCGACCAACGTGGCCGCGCGCGGCATCCACGTCGACAGCCTCGACCTGGTCGTCAACGTGGATCCGCCGACTGACCCGAAGGACTACCTGCACCGCGGCGGCCGTACGGCCCGTGCGGGCGAGTCCGGCAGTGTCGTCACCCTCGTGACGCCGGACCAGCGTCGCGCCATGAGCCGTCTGACGGCCATGGCCGGGGTGACCGCGACGGTGACCTCGGTCCGCTCGGGCGAGGAGGAGCTGACCCGTATCACCGGTGCTCAGGCCCCGTCCGGCATCCCCGTCGTGATCACCGCGCCGGTCGTCGAGCGCCCCAGGCGCTCCGCGTCCTCGGGTGGCTCGTCCTCCCGTGGCCGTCGCGGCCGCGGTGGCGGCGGCGGTGGCGAGCGCGGCCAGGGCGGCGGCGAGCGCGGCCGGTCCGCCGGTGACGCGTCGTCCTCGCGTGGCCGTGGCCAGCGTCGGTCCGCCTTCGGTTCGGCGGCCTAGCAAGACCGGATGGACCACGCCTGCGGGCGTGTGCGGGTAGGGCCGGGAAACCGCCTCCCACCTGCGAAGAAGGGCCTCGTCGACAGCTGTCGGCGGGGCCCTTGCGCATGCCCGGCCAGCGGTGGCCGGAGGCGGGAGTGCGCCAGGCTGGGTACCCGTAAGGGCGGACCGGCACGGCGGGACGACCGGTGGACGGTGTTGAATCTCCTCTGGGGCCCAGGAGCCGGAGTGCGGCGGGGTCCCTTTACGCGGCGATCAACGAGGTGACATGACAGCAGACAACCCGCTCAGCGGTCGTCTGGACGACGACGACTACCCGGCGTACTCGATGGGCCGGGCGGCCGAGATGCTCGGCACCACGCCCGGCTTCCTCCGGGCCATCGGGGAGGCACGTCTGATCAGCCCGCTCCGGTCGGAGGGCGGCCACCGCCGGTACTCGCGCTACCAGCTGAGGATCGCCGCCCGCGCCCGCGAGCTGGTCGACAAGGGCACCCCGATCGATGCCGCGTGCCGCATCGTGATCCTCGAGGACCAGCTGGAGGAGGCCCGGCGGATCAACGCCGAGTACCGCCGTGCGGCGAGCGACGAGCCGAGTCCGTCTTCGCATTCCCCTTCCCGCTCACATTCGAACGTGCATTCGGGGTCTGGTTCGGGCCGGCGCTCCGGCTGACGGGTGCGAGCACCGCGGAAACCACCTCGCCCGAGGAGGCCATGACGTCGGCGACGAAGCGCCGGCGTCCGAGGCCGAGCCGGCGCAGTCCCGGGCCGTGGTCGGCGGCGACGACCAGGGACACCGCGAGCAGGAGCAGCCGCCAGGACGCCATCACGGGGCGCCGGGCCGGGCGGGGCAGCTCGGCGAGCGAGGCGTGCAGCCGTTCGCAGTGGAAGGGGACGTGGCGCTGTTCGTCGGCGAGGATCCGGCCGGCGACGTCCGAGGTCAGCGCGTCGTCGCTGCCGTCGCGCAGGGCGCGGTAGTACCGCAGTGCCACCACCTCCGCGATCATCAGCACGAGCAGCTCCAGGCGCAGCCCCATGAGCCGCCGCAGCCGTACGAAGACGGTGTCGGACCAGTGGCCCGACAGGGTCGGCCTGCCGCCCGCGGCGAGCAGGAGGGCGAGGAGGCGGGCGTGGTTCTGCTCCTCGGCGACGAACAGCCGGACCGCCTGCGCGTAGTCAGGGTCGGCGGCCCGGTCGGCCTTGGCGACGAGGTTGGCGCCGTCGCCGTCCTCGCCTACCTGGAAGCGCTGGATGCCGGACCACACCGCCGGGTGCAGGGTCGCACCGCGCTCCCAGTCCGGCTCGCCCCGGGCGTGCCGGCGCTCCCGCTCGTCCTCGAACCGCCGGGTCCACCGCGCGAAGCCGTCGCGGCCGGGGCCGGTCACCGACGCTCCGCCGGCTGGACGACCTCGGGGCCGCCACGGTGCGGGGTGGCGACGTAGCCGTCGGGCGGGGTGGGCAGGGCCTCGACGCAGCCGCGCGAGCAGGCGTTGACGAGGAGGGGGAGCACGTCGGTGGCGACGCGCAGGGAGATCCACACCTGCTGGAGCCGGGGCAGGTCCACCGGCCCGGCGCACACGCTGCACGCGGTGATGGCCGACGCGCCCCACGCCCCCGGGTACAGCTCGCCCGGACGGCCGTCCGATGGCGGTGGCGCGAGCCGGGGGAACGGCGGCCGGTACGTGAAGTTGCCGTACAGCGCGCGCGTGCTGACCGTGCTGCGGGTCAGGGCGGGACAGCGGGTCACCTCGTACGGCATCCAGTGCAGTCGGTACGAGGTGTACGGGTCGAATTCCGCCAGGCTCTCCATGGCGCCGATCTCCGGCGGGAGGCGGACGAGGTTGCTGCCGTAGAGCACCAGGTGCCGGACCGCGCGGAGCCGGGCGATGGACGCGGGCAGGGTGATGATCTGCCGGCGTTCCTCCGGGGGGAGTCCGGTCAGCGGGGAGAAGACCTCTCGGCCGTCGGCGGCGGCCTCGTCGACGAGTTCGAGGAGGTGCAGCCAGCCCGGCGCGGAGGTGTCCTGGCGGTCCGCGTGGAAGTGGACGTCGGGGGGCGCGGCGTCGGGGCCGCGCACCAGGCACGCGCAGGAGTCGCGCGGCCGCACGGGGGTGTCGCCGCCCCGGCCGCCCGCGGCAGCCCACCGGTTCGAGAAGAGTCGCGGTTCCCCACCCTGTTCCATGGGGTCAACCTAACGTCAGCGCTCGTACGGGTGTGCTGGTTTCGCGGGCGGCCGGGGGTGGGGGTCCCGGGGTGGTTCAGCGGTGCCGACCCGTGCCGACGAGGGTCGGGAGCGGGTTCACCAGGTTGCCGGACTGTCGCTGGGCGGTGGGCCCGGTCGGCCAGACCGCGGGGCAGTGGGCGCCCTTGCGGGGGGTCTTGAGGGTGAGGAGGTAGGTGTCGATCGCGTCGCGGGCGCAGGGGCTCAGCCAGTAGTCGCCGTGGCCGACACCGTCGTAGGTGAGGAACGCGGCCTCGCGGCCGATCTGGCGGGCGGCGTTGGAGCCCCAGGAGTACGGGGTGGCCACGTCGTAGCGGCTGTTGGTGACGAGGATCCGCGGGGTGCCGTCGACGTCGAGCCGGTGCGGCGGGTTGGTGACCTCGGTCGGCCAGTTCTGGCAGCCGGTCAGGTCGCTCCAGGCGAGCGAGCTGAGGCGGGTGACGGGGGCGACGCGGGCGAGGGCGCGCTCGTAGCGGGCGAGGGTGGCGTAGGAGGGCACGTCGAAGTCGTAGTCCTGGCACGTCACCGGCAGGTACGCGAACTCGGTGGGCTCGCCGCGCTCCCGCAGCGACCGGGCCGCGGCGGGGTCGGAGGCGTCCAGGGCGGCCAGGTCCGCCGCGAAGACGAACCAGTCGGCCGGGTCGTACATGCTGCCGAAGGCGACGGACTGGATGTCCTGCGGGGTGACCGTGTACGGCGGGTCGCCCGGCAGGACCAGTTCACCGGCTGCGGCGCGGTCCAGCAGCGAGCCGAACAGGGCGCGGGCGTCCCGGCCGTGCAGCGCGCAGGACGGCGTACGGGCGCACCAGTTCGCGAACTGGCCGTAGGACTCCTCGATCGCGACCGTCTCGGTCTTCTGGTAGGACCAGCGGTCCAGGCTGTGGTCCATGTTGGAGTCGAGGGTCATGGCGCGGACGCGGTGCGGGTAGCGCTCGGCGTACTGCTGGCCGATGCCGGTGCCGTACGAGACGCCGTAGTAGCTGATCCGGCGCTCGCCGAGCGCGGCGCGGATGGCGTCCATGTCGCGGACGACGCTCGCGGTGTCCATGTGGTCGACGAGCGGGCCGGTCAGGTCTCGGCAGCTCTCGCCGAGGGCGCGGTTCGCGGCCCGCAGGGCGGTGAAGGAGGCCGCGCTGTCGGGGTAGAGGAGGGCGCTCTGGTCGGCCACCCGGTCGCTGTCGCACTTCACCGGGTTGCTGAGACCTACGCCGCGCGGGTCGAAGCCGACGATGTCGAACCGTTCCAGCAGTGCGGGCGAGAAGGAGTCGGGCGCGCTGAAGGCGAAGCCGACGCCGGAACCGCCCGGACCGCCCGGGTTGATCAGCAGCGAGCCGATCCGGCGGGCCGGGTCGGTGGCGCGGTGGCGGGCGAGCGCCAGGTCGAGGGTGGCGCCGCGGGGGCGCTTCCAGTCCACCGGGACCTGGACCGTCGCGCACTCGAAGGTGCCCTCGCCGGAGGGGGACGCGCAGGGCTCCCAGACCGCGCCTGCGGTGGCAGGGGCCGGGGGCTGTGGCGCGGCGGTGGCCGTTCCGGCGAGTAACTGGCCGAACAGGGTGGCGACGAGCGCGGTGACGGCCAGTCTCACGAATGGGGCGTGCAGCGGCACGGACGGTCCCTCCCGAATCAGGGTGCACAGATGGATCACAGCTTGGTTCGAACACCGTTACGCCGCAAGGAAAATGATGACGAATCAGATATTTGGCCGATCATCCCGACGCGTGGCCGGTGGGCGTCCTTCCCGCGGACGGCGGACAATGGGCGCATGAGCATCGTCAAGATCAATGTGCTGACCGTTCCCGAGGAACAGCGCGAGACGCTGGAGAAGCGGTTCGCCGCGCGGGCGGGTGCCGTCGAGAACTCGGACGGGTTCGAGTGGTTCGAACTGCTGCGCCCGGTGGAGGGCACCGACACGTATCTCGTCTACACGCGCTGGCGCAGCGAGGAGGACTTCCAGAACTGGATGTCCGGGCAGGGACAGGCCGCCCACCGCGGCGGGGGAGGCGGCGGTGCCGAGGGCGGCCGCGGTACCGGGGACGGCGACGCCACCGAGGGCGGCGAACGGCCGAAACCGGCCGCTTCGGGCGCCACGCTGTGGTCCTTCGAGGTGGTCCAGCAGGCCGCCCCCGGGCGGAGCGGACCCGCCACCGAGTAGGCTCCTCACTCATGGCGCACGCTGATGACCTGCTCGCCGACATCGCCGCAAGGGTCGAGTCTGAGCACAACAGTCGGATGTCCCTCACCGTGGTGATCCCCGGAGCCGTGATCACAGGCCGGCTGGCACCGGAGACGCTGTGGAAGCAGCGGGTGGCGGAGGTTCTCGAGGCCTCCGATCAACTCGCGGTTTTCTCCTCGGTGTTCACCCGGCCGGACGGCACCGGCAGGCCCCCCGAGCCACGGGCGGACCGGCCCACCCACCTGCACTTCCACGTCGCACGGATCCTTCAGGGAAACTTCGGCATCCCCGACACCGGTGGCATGTACCGGGTCGCCCTGGAGGACGTGAGCGCGTGGACGATCGGGGACATCGGGTATTCGGACCACTGAGGGCGCCGTGGTGACGCGGCTGGGGACAGCCCTGCCCTAGTCGTCGTCCGGGTCGTCCTCCCGGATCGCCGCCACCGCCTCGCGTACGTCGTCGTCCGGATCGTCCGCGAGGGCGTCCAGGAGGGCGGCGACCCCCGGTGTACGCCAGCCCGCGACCGCCCACACCAGCGCCTCCCGTACGGAGGGGTCGGGGTGGGCGGCCAGCGGGACCAGGCGGGGCAGCGGGCCCCTGCGGCGCGTCCCGAACCAGTGCAGGGTCTCGCGCAGGGCGGCCGGGTCACCGGGGTCCCCGGCCTCGCTGATCCTCGCGAGCAGCGTCCGCACCGGGGGCGGCGGCCCGTCCAGGGGGTGCGGCAGCCGCTCGCGCAGGCGCCGGGCGCCGTATCCGCCGCGTATCCGGCAGCCGTGACAGGTGCAGGGGCGGGTGCCGTGCGCGTCGGGGAGATACCGCCAGCCCGCCACCTGGGGTGCGCTGCGGATCCGGTGCACCTCGCGGGGACGGATCGCGCGCGGCACGAAGACCTCCCAGCCGCGCGGGTCGTCGAGCGCCGCGATCCGCCGTACGGCCTCCGCGGCGACGACGCTCTCCTGCCTGCCCCGTCGCCGGTCCGGATACCGCCCGACCAGGACCTCCTGGGTGTCGTCCAGCCGGACGTGCACGGCGACGAGCCCGCCCCGGCTGCCGAAGCGGGCGAGCTCCCGCAGCCACTGATGGGTGAGCGTGTGCGAGGCGAGCACCGGGAAGCAGAACACGCCGCGGGCGCCGCCCTGCCCCTCGCTCGCCGCGCGGATTCCGGAGCGGCGGATGCGGGGGGCGTGGGCGGCGGACGTCAGGTGCACGAACATGGCCATGGACGGGGATCGTAGGCGGGTGGAGCGGCGTAGAGGGTGTCCTGGACGGGGACGTACTTGGCCGGGGCGGGCAGCGTGAGGGCGGTCGCCTCGGCGGTGGCGGTCGGGTCGGCCGCGCCGGTCGGGTCGGCCGCGTTCTGTGTGTGGGCGGTCGCGGGGAGGGTGAGGGCGACGGCGGGGACGGTGGCGAGGGACACGAGGAACGCGGGACGGCGGGCGGTGGAACGGCCGGAAGGGGAAGGGCGGTACGAGGAACGGTCGGCCCCATATCGTGCGTGCGCGCGTTCGAATTCCGTGCGCACGTTGATTTCACAGCGCAGGCGGTGACGGAAACGTCACAGGCGACGCACAGCCCGCGATCATGACCTCACGCCCCGGTTACGTTTGGCTCAACCCCTGGTAGCCGGGCGGTGTGCGAGCCACCATGGCCCCATGACTCTGGCCGAGCGCGCCATGGAGCGACTGGAAGTCTGGCCCGACCTCAGTACGGGACAGGCCAGTTGCGGCGCAGGACGGGCGTTGCGCTCCGCCCACAGCGAGATCCTCCACTTCCACTCCGACCGGGACGTGGACCTGCATCTGACCGTCCCCGCCATCCTCAGGATCCACTCCGACCTGATGGAGTCGACGGCGGTGCGCGTGGTGCCCGGCTCGCGCTGGGTCACCGTCCACCTCGACTGCGACACGGACGTGGACCTGCTGATGAGCCTGGTCAGTGTCGCCCTCAAGGCCCACCTGTCCCAGGGCCCGGTCACGGCCCCGGCACCGTCCCCCCACGCTTGCAACCTGCACCGCGTCACGCTGGTCCCACGGGACGAGCCGGACGACCGCTGACGGGGGCTGACGACCGCTGACGGGGGCGGCGCGGGGCCGACGGGTGCGGGGTGCGGGTCGCCGCGTCGCGGGGTGCGGGTGATCAGGCGAACGGTTCCGACTGGCGGCGGACCGCCCTGAGATCGGCTCCCTGCTCGTCCGGGGAGTCATCGTCATCACCACTCGGACTGTCCGTCACCGTGCTCCGGCGGGCGGACAGCGATTTCGCCGCTGAGGGGCTACGCGGCGGACATGAGGAGCGCATACGGCAGCAGGGCCGCGGGGAGGGTCAGGAGGCGGTGGGTGAGCGGGTGGCCCGCTCTCAGGGGTTTCACCACGTCGAACAGGACGACCAGGCTCACCACCACCAGCGCCGAGGCGACCAGGCCGAACAGGGCGAAGCCGCTGCTCTCGATCTGGTCGTACGTGCACTGGTCCAGGTCGGGGCGGCCCAGGTCGTCGTACGAGCAGTGACCGTACTCGGCGTACCAGCGGGCGCACGCCACGAGGGCCGCCGTCGGTATGCCGATCAGCAGGTTCACCGACAGTGAGGTGAGGAGACGGCGAGCCTGGTTCACCGCGCGGCCACGTTTCCCCCAGCGGTTGTTCGGTGAAGGCCGACGACTCGAGGTGGCGTGAGCGCCTGAGCCCGGCTGGGGCATGTCGCCGTCCAGGATACGGAGGTGCCTCGGCTCGGACACCGGACACCGGACACCCGGACATCAGACATCGGACACTGGATACCGGACATCGGGCCTCGGCCCGGAGCGTTGGGCCTCGGCCCGGAACCGGCGCGGTCAGGTGGCTGCCAGGAGGATGGCCGTGTAGTGCGCGGTGAAGGCGGCGATGGTCAGGGCGTGGAAGACCTCGTGGAAGCCGAACCAGGCTGGTGACGGGTCGGGCCGCTTGAGTCCGTAGACGACGGCGCCCGCGGTGTAGAGCAGGCCGCCCGCGATGACGAGTACGACGACGGCGGTGCCGCCGGCGCGTGCGAAGTCGGGCAGGTTGAAGACGGCCACCCAGCCGAGCGCGATGTAGCACGGGGTGTACAGCCATCGGGGAGCCCCGATCCACAGGATGCGGAAGGCCATGCCGGCCAGGGCGCCCGCCCATACGGCGGTCAGCAGCACCAGTTGTTTGTCCGCGGGCAGCAGCAGGACCGCCAGCGGGGTGTAGGTGCCGGCGATGATCAGGAAGATGTTCGCGTGGTCCATCCGCCGCAGGACCGCCTCCCCGCGCGGGCCCCACGTTCCGCGGTGGTAGACCGCGCTGGTACCGAACAGGAGACAGGCCGACACGGCGTACACCGCGCAGGCCACCACTGCCGCGGCGGAGCGGGAGACGGCGATGAGGACGATGCCTCCGGCCAGCGCGAGCGGGAACACACCGGCGTGCAGCCAGCCGCGCATCCTCGGCTTCAGCACCGCCGCCGCGCGCTCCACCCCGCTCTCCTGGCCGGTGGGTGCGTCGGGCGCGGTGGGTGCGTCGGCCGCCGGGGCACGGCGGCCGACGTACCCACCGCGCCCGACGCACCC
>NZ_JARGEF010000203.1:0-15138 GCF_033794725.1 Streptomyces sp. ID05-39B
GGCCGAGGACCGTCTCCACGAGGTCGGCATCACCGTCAACCGCAACGCCGTCCCGAACGACCCGCGGCCCCCGATGGTCACCTCGGGCCTGCGGATCGGTACGCCCGCCCTCGCCACCCGCGGCTTCACGGCCGAGGACTTCGCTGAGGTCGCGGACGTGATCGCGGAGGCGCTCAAGCCGTCCTACGAGGTGGAAGCCCTCAAGGCCCGCGTCGTCGCCCTCGCCGAGAAGCACCCGCTGTATCCCGGTCTGAACAAGTAGTTCCCGTTTCCCCAGGGTTTTCCGGGGGGTGTCCCGCACACTGGTCCGTGGGCGGGACACCCCACCGGAAACCTGCTGCACCTGCTGCACCCCCCGTATTTGAGGAGTCCCCGTGGCCATCTCGGTCTTCGACCTGTTCTCGATCGGCATCGGCCCGTCCAGCTCCCACACGGTCGGCCCGATGCGGGCGGCCCGCATCTTCGCGCGACGGCTGCGCAACGAGGACCTGCTGGGCTCCGTCGCGTCCTTGCGCGCCGAGCTGTACGGCTCCCTCGGCGCGACCGGCCACGGCCACGGCACGCCGAAGGCGGTCCTCCTCGGCCTGGAGGGCGACTCGCCCCGCACCGTGGACGTGGAGACGGCGGACGCGCGGGTGGAGCGGATCAAGGACTCGGGCCGCCTCCGGCTGCTCGGCCGGCACGAGATCCCGTTCTCCTTCGACGACGACCTCGTCCTGCACCGCCGTAAGACCCTCGACTACCACGCGAACGGCATGACGCTCTGGGCGTACGACGCCGAGGGCGCGGAGCTGCTGTCGAAGACGTACTACTCGGTGGGCGGCGGGTTCGTCGTCGACGAGGAGGCGGTCGGCACGGACCGGATCAAGCTGGACGACACGGTCCTGAAGTACCCCTTCCGCACGGGCGACGAGCTGCTGCGCCTGACGCGGGAGACGGGCCTGTCGATCTCCTCGCTGATGCTGGAGAACGAGCGGGCCTGGCGCACCGAGGAGGAGATCCACGAGGGCCTGCTGGAGATCTGGCGGGTGATGCAGGCCTGCACGGCCCGCGGCATGTCCCGCGAGGGCATCCTGCCGGGCGGCCTGCGCGTCCGCCGCCGGGCCGCCATGACGGCCCGTCAACTCCGGGCAGAGGGGGACCCGTTGGCCCACTCGATGGAGTGGATCACGCTGTACGCGATGGCGGTGAACGAGGAGAACGCGGCCGGCGGCCGGGTGGTCACCGCCCCCACCAACGGCGCGGCCGGCATCATCCCCGCCGTCCTGCACTACTACGTCAACTTCGTCCCCGGCGCCGACGAGGAGGGCGTCGTCCGCTTCCTCCTCGCGGCCGGCGCGATCGGCATGCTCTTCAAGGAGAACGCCTCCATCTCCGGCGCCGAGGTCGGCTGCCAGGGCGAGGTCGGCTCGGCCTGCTCGATGGCCGCGGGCGCGCTCGCGGAGGTGCTCGGCGGCTCCCCCGAGCAGGTCGAGAACGCGGCGGAGATCGGCATGGAACACAACCTCGGCCTCACCTGCGACCCCGTGGGCGGCCTGGTGCAGATCCCCTGCATCGAACGCAACGGCATGGCCGCGGTCAAGGCGGTCACGGCGGCCCGCATGGCCATGCGCGGCGACGGCACGCACAAGGTGTCCCTCGACAAGGTCATCAAGACGATGAAGGAAACCGGCGCGGACATGTCGGTCAAGTACAAGGAGACGGCCCGGGGCGGGCTGGCGGTCAACATCATCGAGTGCTGAGCAGGTCCGCGCGCGAAGGGCCCCGCACGTCGCTCGTGCGGGGCCCACGCATGCGGCGGGCGGCCTCGCCGAGGGACGTCGCCCATCTGTCCGGCGACGACTTCCTCCGGTTCGGCGGCTTCGCGACTCCGGCGGCTCGGCTCCCGGCTTCCGGCTTCCGGCTTCCGGCTTCCGGCTTCCGGCTTCCAACGGTCCCTTCGAAGGGGGCACAGCGACCGGGTCGCGATCGTCACCGGCATCGGCGCGAGGGCGCAAAGGGCGTGCGGACGTACGGCCGAGGGCGCATTGCGGAAGCGGAGGTTCCGCACCCGGCGTGTCGGGGCATAAAGCAACTCCCGTCCGTTCTCCTGCACTTCCGGGAGTTGCCCCATGCTCCGTGGTGTCGACGTCAGCGCCTATCAGTCCTCCAGCTACTCCACGGAGGGTCTCTCCTTCGTCTTCGTCAAGGCGACGGAGGGCCGCACGTATGTCAATCCCCGCCTCGCCGCCCAGACCGCGCGGGCCCGTAACGCCTCACTGGTCGTCGGCTTCTACCACTTCCTGTGGCCCGGCAACCTGACCGCCCAGGCGGAGCACTTCCTCGCCAAGGCCCCGGACCGCCCCGGTGACATCCTCGCCGTCGACTGGGAGACGACCGGCGACGGCACCCACGCGAGCAACGCCGAGAAGGACCGCTTCCTCCGCAAGGTGAAGCAGCTGCGACCGCGCAACCGGGTGGTCCTGTACTGCAACAGGAACTACTGGCTGAACGTCGACGACACCTCGTACGCCGGTGACGGGCTCTGGATCGCCGACTACGTCACCGCGGGCAAGCCCCGCATCAAGGCGAAGTGGCGGTTCCACCAGTACACCGACGAGCCCCTCGACACGAACGTGGCGAACTTCGCGAGCCGGGCGGCGCTGCGGGCGTGGGCGACCGTGGACTGAGCGGCTCAGCCCTGGAACTCGGGCTTGCGCTGCGGGCTCGCCTCGGCCAGGGCGCGGGTGACCTCGTCGACGCCGCCGCGCAGGCCGTACACCGGGGTGTCGGGCTGCTGGCGCCAGGAGTCGTCGATGCCGCCCGCGTCGACGGTGTCGAAGCCGAGTTCGTCGATGAGCGCCCGGATCTTCGCCTTGGCCGCCTCGTCGTCGCCCGCGACGGGCAGGGCCACGCGGCCGGGGCTGCCGGCCGGGAGCGGGCGGTCCAGGATGTCCTGGGCGTAGGTGCCGTTGAAGGCCTTGATCACCGGGTGGCCGATGTGGCGTTCCGTCCAGCGGCTCTCCGTGATGCCCTCGTCCTCGATGGCGTCGATGCGGCCGTCGCGCTGCTGGGGGTAGTAGTTGCCCGTGTCGATGACGGCGACGCCCTCGGCGGCCTCGCCGAAGAGGCCCTTCGGAAGGTCCGGGACGGCCTTGAGCGGGACGGTGACCACCACGACCTCGGCCCCACGGGCGGCCTCCCCGACCGGTACGGGCGTCGCACCGGTCTCCTCGGCCAGCTCCTTGAGCGTGTGCGGCCCACGGGAGTTGGCCACGGAGACGTCGTGGCCGAGGGCGGCGAGCCGCCGGGTGAGGTTGCCGCCGATGTTGCCCGCTCCGATGATGCCGATCTTCATGGCGCACCCTTCCAGGTGAGGTGACGGTAGATGCATGCACGTGCATACGCCTGACGGTCGGCGTCAACCTCGCCCGGACGCGGGCTATTCCCGGCAGGGATGTCTGCCGCGACGCGGTGACGTCCTCGACGTGTGCGGCGCCCGCGAGGAAGGGGCGCCCCGGCGGACCGGGACGCCCCTCTCGGCCTCACGTTCCGAGGCGGACCCTCGTCACTTGCCGAGGTGGGCCCAGAACTCGTCGAACGACAGAACCTTGTCGCCGTCCAGGTCGCGGCTCTTGATGAGTGCCTCGGCGACCGTCTCGGTGACGTTCCAGTCGCCGCCCTGCGCGAGGGCGGTCTTGAACTCGGCCGCGGTGATGAAACCGTCACCGTCCGTGTCGATCCGCTGGAACTGCTTGCGTGCTTCTTCGATGTCCGCCACCGGTCCGCCCCTCTTCGTCATACCTTGCGGTGCTGCGTCTGCGTCGTACTGACGCAGGTCAGATTAACGGTCCGGGTGAGCGCGCAGTGCGGCCACCACCCAGGCGAACTCCCGCTCGTAGCCCGCGGCGGGTTCCAGGCCGTTCAGGACGGCCGACAACTCGCGGTAGCGGGCGACCCGGACGTTGGCCGCCGCGGTGAGCCGTTCCAGTACGGCGGCCCGGTCGGCGTTCCCGAGGAGGCCGCGCAGGACGCCGTCGGCCTCCGGGGAGTCGGGGGCGGTGCCCTCGCGCAGGGCCTCCCCGGCGAGCTGGATCAGCCGGCTCATGAACCACAGGGAGGTGCCCGCGGGGACCTCGGGGCCGCGGTCGGCCGCGTTGAACTCGACCATCGTGCGCATCAGGGCGCGGAAATCCGGGTCCTGGATCAGCTCCGCCAGCTCCACCCAGGCGTCGACCTGCTCGGGGGTGGGGTCGTCGGGCAGGTGGGCGGCGTGGAAGCGCAGCCGGGTGCGGATGTCGGGGTCGGCCGTGTCGAGGCCGTCGAAGACCTCGGCCAGGAACTCCTCGACGATCCGCCTGCGCTCGGCGGCGGACAGTCGTGCCAGCTTGTTCATCAGGGTCATCTCCTCAGCGGTCGAGCCGCGTCGTGCCACGGTCGACAGCACCGCGCGGGTCACCTTCAGCGAGCTGATCTGTGCGTCCAGGGCGCTCACGTGGGCCGCCGCGACCTGCGCGACCGTCGTCTCACCCGCCAGCACCCGGCGCACGGCGTCCAGGCCGAGGCCCAGCTCGCGCAGGGTGCGGATCAGCTCCAGGCGGGCGGCGGACCCGGCGTCGTAGAGCCGGTAGCCGCCCGCGCTGCGGGTGACCGGGGTCAGGACGCCCTCGTCGGACCAGTAGCGGATGGTGCGCACGGTCAGGCCGGTGGACCTGGCCAGCTCGCCGATGGTGAAGAGTTCGGTGCCGTCGTCGATCACGTGTGTGAGTGTGTGCCTTCCAGTGGGTGGAGACTCAAGGAGCCGCCAGCAGTGGCGGGGAGTGAGCGGCCAGGAGTGGCGGGGAGCGCTGTGGAGACGTTGCGGGAGATTCTCGACGCGGCGGCGCGGGGCGTGTTCCCGCCCGCGGACGGCCGTACGACGATCGTGCCCCAGGCCTGCCCGCGGGACGCCGGCGTGCTGTCCTTCACCGCGCACTCGGTCGTGTTCACCGACGAGGACCCGCAGTGGGTGCGGGCGGCGCTGCGCGCGACCGACTGCGACGAACTGGCGGCCACCCTGAACGCCCGCTTCCTGACGGCGTTCATGGACCGCACGGGCCGCCGGACCGACACGGTCGACGCGATGGTGGTGGGCTCCCCGCTCCCGGGCCGGCCGGCCGTGCGGCTGACGGAGATCGACGATCCGGACCATCCACGGGTGATCAGTTCGCGCAGGCGGCGCGACGCGGTGCGGGTGTGGGCGGCGGACGGCGGGGTGCTGGTCCTGGGCCGCGGGATCGCCGGGCGGCTGGAGGCCGCAGTCGACGTCGACGCGGACGTACGGCACCGGGGACTGGGGCGGGCCCTGGTGACGGCGGCCCGGCAACTGGCCGGGGGCGAGCCGGTGTGGGCGCAGATCTCACCGGGGAACGCCCGCAGCATGCGGGCGTTCCAGGCGGCGGGGTATGTGCCGGTGGGGGCGGAGGCGCTGCTCACCGCCCGTTAGGAGCCGGCCGGGTCGGTCAGTGCCAGGCCTCGAAGTGCGGGTTGCTCTCGCAGCCGCTCATGTTCTCGACCTTGGTGGTCTTGTTCACCGGGCAGACGCCGATGATGTACTTGCGGTCGACGCCGCCGGGGAAGGCGACCTCGACCTGGTCGGCCCATTTGTGGGTGTCGCCGATGGTCTTGTTGACGTCGATGCCGCCGGGGGCGTCGATGTAGTAGTTGTAGCCGGACTTCCACCAGGTCTTGTAGAGGTCGTGGTCGTACGTCGTGGAGACGTACGGGGAGGGCTGGTTCACCAGGACGTACTTCTCGATGTCGTACTGGCCGTTCACCAGGTCCCTGGCGTGGAAGCCCTCCTTGAAGACGATCTCCGGGCCGCGGCCGTCGCTGCGGTAGAGGGTGCCGCAGGTGGTGCGCCAGACCGGGGCCGGGGTGATCCGGTCGAGGTCGACGCCGCGGTCGGCGGCGGCCTTGAGCCTGTCGTCGAACCGGGGGCAGGACGGGGCCGCCTTGGCCGGGGCCGCGGCCGGAGTTGCGGTGGGGACGGTTGCGGCCGAGGTGGCGAGGACGGCGGCGAGGGAGAAGACGGCGGCAGCGGCCCGTCGTCGCAGGCGAGTTGTGATCATGCCGGGCACGATCCCGGTTCGGGGGCGCCCTGTTGTGGATCATCACTCGTTGGCGGCGTGTCCGCTGACCGTCCGTCAACAAGCGTGGCGGGCACCCGAGATGTCGTCAGGACGTCACCCTCAGCAGGAGTACCGACCTGGCCGGGACCGTCACCCCCGTCCCCGCCCGGTGCGTGACCGCCGGGGCGGTTCCCTGTTCCTCGACCGAGGTGTCCACCACGACCTCGTAGCGGTCCGCCCACGGCGGGCCGGGCAGGACGAAGTGGGCCGGGCGGTCCCCCGCGTGCAGGAGGGCGAGGAAGCTGTCGTCCGTGATCGGGGCGCCCCGTTCGTCGCGGCCGGGGATGTCCCGGCCGGAGAGGTACATGCCGAGCGTGGCCGCGGGCGCGTACCAGTCCCGTTCCGTCATCTCGGTGCCGCGCGCCGTGAACCAGGCCAGGTCGCGCAGCCCGTCCACCGAGTGGGCCCGGCCGGAGAAGAAGGCCCGCCGGCGCAGGACGGGGTGGCGGTGGCGCAGCGCGATCAGGCGGGCCGTCAGGTCGTACAGGGCCTTCCAGCCGGGGTCCTCCAGCAGGGTCCAGTCCAGCCAGCTGATCTCGTTGTCCTGGCAGTAGGCGTTGTTGTTGCCGCCCTGAGTGCGGCCCAGTTCGTCGCCGGCGACCAGCATCGGTACGCCTGTCGACAGGAGCAGGGTGGTCGTCAGGTTGCGCAGTTGCCGTCGCCGTAGCGCGCGGACCCGTTCGTCGTCCGTCTCGCCCTCGGCGCCGCAGTTCCAGGCGCGGTTGTCGTCCGTGCCGTCCCGGTTTCCCTCGCCGTTGGCCTCGTTGTGCTTGTGTTCGTAGGAGACGAGGTCGCGCAGGGTGAAGCCGTCGTGTGCGGTGACGAAGTTGACAGAGGCGTAGGGGCGCCGGCCGCCCCAGGCGTACAGGTCGCTGGAGCCCGACAGGCGGTAGCCCATCTCGCGGACGTCGGGGAGGGCGTGCCGCCAGAAGTCCCGTACGGCGTTGCGGTAGCGGTCGTTCCACTCGGTCCACAGCGGGGGGAACGCGCCCACCTGGTAGCCGCCCGAGCCCACGTCCCAGGGTTCCGCGATGAGCTTCACCCGGCGCAGCACCGGGTCCTGGGCGATCACCGCGAGGAACGGCGACAGCATGTCCACGTCGTGCATGGAGCGGGCGAGGGCGGCGGCGAGGTCGAAGCGGAAGCCGTCGACGCCCATCTCGGTGACCCAGTAGCGCAGCGAGTCCGTGATCAGGCGCAGTACGTGCGGCTGCACCACGTGCAGGGTGTTGCCGCAGCCCGTGTAGTCGGCGTACCGGCGGGCGTCCGACTGGAGCCGGTAGTAGCCGCGGTTGTCGATGCCCTTCAGGGACAATGTCGGGCCCAGTTCGCCCGCCTCCGCGGTGTGGTTGTAGACCACGTCGAGGATGACCTCGATGCCGGCCGCGTGCAGTGCGCGCACCATGCGTTTGAACTCGCCGACCTGTCCGCCGGTCGTCCCGGCGGAGGCGTATCCGGCGTGCGGGGCGAAGTAGCCGACGGAGTTGTAGCCCCAGTAGTTGCGCAGTCCCCGGCGCAGCAGGTGGTCCTCGTGGGCGAACTGGTGGACGGGGAGCAGTTCGACGGCCGTGACGCCGAGGTCGACCAGGTGCTCGATGGCGGCCGGGTGGGCCAGGCCGGCGTAGGTGCCGCGCAGTTCCTCGGGGATGCCGGGGTGGCGCATGGTGAAGCCGCGCACGTGCAGCTCGTAGATGACGGAGTCCGCCCAGGGGGTCTTGGGGCGGCGGTCGTCGGCCCAGTCGTCGTCATCGTGGACGACGACGCCCTTGGGGACGTACGGCGCGGAGTCCCGTTCGTCGCGGACGGTGTCGGCGACCTGCTGCTGGGGCCAGTCGCGGACGTGCCCGTACACCTCCGGCGGCAGCCGGAACTCGCCGTCCACGGCGCGGGCGTACGGGTCGAGGAGGAGTTTCGCCGGGTTCCAGCGGGCGCCGGTCCACGGGTCCCAGCGGCCGTGCACCCGGTAGCCGTAGCGCTGGCCGGGCATCACGCCGGGCACGAAGCCGTGCCAGATCTCGTGGGTGAGTTCGGTCAGGCGGGCGCGGGTCTCGCGGCCCTGTTCGTCGAAGAGGCACAGTTCGACGGCCTCGGCGCCGCCCGCCCACAGGGCGAAGTTGGTGCCGGCGACGCCGTCGGGGCCGACCCGGAAGCGGGCGCCGAGGGGCGTGGAGGCGCCGGGCCACACGGGCACGCCGGGCGTCCTTCGGGGTGCCCCGTTCACGACGGCGGACGCGGCGGGGCGCTCCTGAGCCACCGCCTCCTGCTCGGCTGCGCTGGACACCGTTCAGCCTCCCGCGACTCATGGCACGACGCGGGCCCGGTGCGTACGGCGTCCCGACCGCTGCTCCCCTTGGCGTCGTCCTCCCCCCTGTTCTGCCCAGCGCGTGCCTCGCACTCACGTTTCCCCGGAGCGGGGCCCGTCGTTGGGTACCGCGTGAGGCACGTAACTGGGCGCGCACGGCGCGCGGGGGTCGCACTGGCCGCCGTACTGACATGGGCAGGACTGCTGGCGGGAGCCGCCGGATGCAGCGGGGACGGCAGGAGCGGGCTGGACCGGGTGCTGGGCAAACCCCCGGCACCCGAGGACGCCATCCGGGTCACTCCGCAGGACGGCGCCAGGGAGGTGCGCCCCGGCCAGGCACTGCGGGTCCGGGTGCCCGACGGGCGGCTGGAGTCGGTGAAGGTCCTCAGGTCGCAGGACGCGCAGGAGACCGAGGTGCCGGGCCGGATCTCCGCGGACGGCCGCAGCTGGAACCCGGCGGACGGCCTGCTGTCGCTCGCCGCCCGCTACACGGTCGACGCGGTCGCGGTGGACGGCGACGGGCACCGCTCGGCCCGGCACACCACGTTCACGACGTACGTCCCCGAGGAGCGGTTCATCGGCTACGTCACGCCCGAGAACCGGGCGACGGTCGGCACCGGGATGATCGTGTCCCTGGAGTTCAACCGGGAGATCGAGGACCGTGCCGCCGTCGAGCGCGCGGTCCAGGTGACCGCCGACCCGGCCGTCGAGGTCCGCCCGCACTGGTTCGGCACCTCCCGGCTCGACTTCCGGCCCGAGCACTACTGGAAGCCCGGCACCCGCGTCACCGTCTCCCTGCGCTTCCGCGACGTCGAGAGCGCGCCCGGCGTCTACGGGCTCCAGCACCGGACGTTCTCCTTCGACGTCGGCCGCCACCAGGTCTCCGTCGTCGACGCCGCCGAGCACACCATGCGGGTGCGGCGCGAGGGCGAGCTGCTCGCCACCGTGCCCATCACCGCGGGCGCGCCGAAGACGACGACGTACAACGGCAAGATGGTGGTCACGGAGATGCTCGACGTGACCCGGATGAACGGTGCCACGGTCGGCTTCAAGAAGAAGAACGGCAAGGGCGAGTACGACATCCCGGACGTGCCGCACGCCATGCGGCTGACCGAGTCCGGCACCTTCCTGCACGGCAACTACTGGGCGTCCCCCGAGGCCTTCGGGCGGCTCAACCTCAGCCACGGCTGCGTGGGTCTCAGGGATGTGAAGGGCGGCGGCGCGGACACGCCCGCGGGCTGGTTCTTCGACCGCAGTCTCATCGGCGACGTCGTCGAGGTGGTCCGCAGCAAGGACAAGACGGTCGCCCCCGACAACGGGCTCGGCGGCTGGAACATGAACTGGGAGGAATGGACGGCGGGCAGCGCGGTGAAGTGACCTCCTGAGCGACTCTCCCCTCCCATGGTCCAAGTTGGGACTGAACGGTGACATTCCGGGGTCACCAGGGCACCTGACCATGTGGTTAATATGCGCGCAGCGCAGCGGTAGTGCCTGCGTGCGGGCCTGACCGGCCCGGGGGAGGGGAGAACGGACTTGAACGTGCGACCGATATCGGGGGCATCGGTTGACGGTCGCTCACGCGGCCGTGACAAGCGGTTGGCATTGATCGTCGGAGGACTGCTGCTGGCCGTCACGGCCTGCGGCGGAGGCGGGGACTCCGGCTCGGAGAAGACCAAAGACGACAAGGGCGCCGGCGCCACGGCAGCGGCGAGCGGTCAGTCGGAGGCGGTCGTCTCGATCGCCCCCAAGGACGGCACCAAGGCCGTCGACACCAGCGACGCCCTCAAGGTGACGGCCGCCAAGGGCAAGCTGACCGAGGTGGTCGTCAAGGACGCCGACGGCACGAAGGTCGACGGCACGATCTCCGCGGACGGCGCCGGCTGGACGCCGAGCACGCACCTGGCCGCCGCCACCAAGTACCAGGTGCACGCGGTCGCCAAGGACGCCCAGGGCCGTACGGCCGCCGAGGACGCGTCCTTCACCACGCTGACGCCGGAGAACACCTTCGTCGGCACCTTCACGCCCGAGGACGGTTCCAAGGTCGGCGTCGGCATGCCGTTCTCGGTGCGCTTCACCCGGGGCATCACCGCGCCGGACGACGTCGAGAAGGCCATCAAGATCACGACGGTTCCGGCCGTCGACGTGCAGGGCCACTGGTTCGGCAACGACCGGCTCGACTTCCGGCCCGAGAAGTACTGGAAGGCCGGCACCAAGGTGACGGTCGAACTGAACCTCGACGGCGTCGAGGGCCGCAAGGGCGTCTACGGCAAGCAGTCCAAGAAGGTGTCCTTCACCATCGGCCGCGACCAGGTGTCCATCGTGGACGCCAAGAAGCGCACGATGCAGGTCACCCAGGAGGGCAAGGTCGTCAAGACCATCCCGGTCACCACCGGCAAGCCCGGCTACGCCACCTGGAACGGCCAGATGGTCATCAGTGAAAAGTTCACGGTGACCCGCATGAACGGCGACACGGTCGGCTACGACGGCGAGTACGACATCAAGGACGTCCCGCACGCCATGCGGCTGACCGACTCCGGCACCTTCGTGCACGGCAACTACTGGGGCGGCGACGCCTTCGGCAACTACAACGCCAGCCACGGCTGCATCGGTCTGCGCGACGTACGCGGCGGCTACGACAGCGGCGTACCGGCCGCCTGGTTCTTCAACCACTCGATGGTCGGCGACGTGGTGGTCGTGAAGAACTCCACCGACCCGACCGTCAAGGCGTCCAACGGCCTCAACGGCTGGAACATCCCGTGGGCGGAGTGGACGAAGTAGGTCCCGCAGGGGGACGGGCCCGGCGCTGTGAACCACGGCGCCGGGCCCGTCGGCGTTGATACCCGTCCAGCCCCTCTGGGTATGCCTTCTGGGCTGGTGCCCACAAGACCGGTACGCTGCCGCGGATAGCCTGTGCGTCGTCGATGCAGGGGGGGTCGCACATGTCGAACACCATTGTCCTGCTCCTCTCCATCGGCCCGCTCGCCATGGTCCTGGCGATGATCGCCGCTCACGGGTTGGGCGAGAGCAAGGACGCCTACACGGGGGAGGTCACCGGCCGGGGGGTGAGCACTTCGACCGGTACCTACGGCCCGACGGGCCACTACATGATGCACATCCGCACCGACGAGGGACGAGAGCTCAGCATCAAGGTGAACGACCGGACGTATCGGTCGCTCGCCGTCGGCGACCGGGTGGTCAAGGAGGCGGGTAGGCGCTGGCCGGAGCGGTCGGAGTAACGGAGCGAACAGCCCCACACCCGCCCCCTCGACCTACTCAGGCTGCCCTGACCAGCAACAACCTGTAGGCCACGACAACCATGAATCAGCGCTGGCCCCGCCAGGCACAGTTTGATGCTGTTGGCGAATCCGCTCGGCGGACGCTGATTGGCAGATACGGACCAGCCGTCTGCCGCTTCTACGGCGTGTCTCTGACCCGGATCTGCCAATTGCTTGGCTTGACGGGATTCGCCAACAGCGTCAGGCAGAGCCTGACGGGGCTTCAAGTTCGCGAGCGACAGAGACATTCGTCGTCAGGCGCATGCCCCCGGAGGGGTTTTGCCCGAATCGTAACGATGGTGCTGCTGGCAGCGAGCATGGTCATACTGGCAGGATCGTTTCGAAACGCTATTCTGGGACTATTCCCGGCCCAAACTGTCAGCCGATCCGTAACGGTCACCAAAAAATCTCAATTCAGAGGAGCTCGGCTCTCGCGATATATACAGCCCACCCAACGAAATTCTCATCTACCGATTCACCCAGAACATCCACACTGAATTCTCTGTCGGAATGCACATGAACGTGCATAAGCTCACCTGGCCCACCCGGAGTTCCCGAAACACCGGTTCCCGCTCCACTTGCCCTCGACCCGCGATGCTCGATACCAACCCGTCCAGTCGAGACCGATCCATTCTCTAATCTCCTTGGATCTTTGCGACGTCCAAGGTCATCGACCCTGGGCGCTTGTAGATCCTGCCGTCCGGTTTCGGGATATGATTGCTCAGAGTTCAGTACGACGGTGCCATACCCCTGGGATCTCGCCTGCTCGGCGATGGAACGCTTCATCTGCCGGATTGCATCTGGCCCAATCGGGGCGCGACTCAGGCCCTGAGTCCCCTTCGAGAAGACCATAAATCCGTCCAGATGTACGGTGTTTCCGGCCGCTCTGACGATCGCCATGGCCTCAACCGTCTGCCCTCCAACTTTGAATGAACCGTCCCAGATATCTCCGTCGGTGAATGGAGAGCAGTTGTTGTTGTGAACGAGGACCGGAGTCTCGCCCGCCAGCACATAGTACGTGTGCTACGCGGCCCCTCCCTATCTGCGTTTTCGCAGATCAGCGGCAGTTTCGGGTTCCGCTGGTGTCCGTGGCTGCGCCCTGAAGTCCGTGCTTGTAGCTGTGGGCGTCGGTGGTGACGTAGGACTGCTTCAGGCGGCGCGTGCCGTCCTCGTAGACGTGGTTGAGGTAGCCCTTCTTGGCGGAGCTGGTGCCGTCGGTGCCGATGAGGAGCTGGGTGGGGGCACCGAGAGGGTCGTAGGTGGCGCCGAGTTGGTATCCGGTGGTGCCGGTGGCTTCGGTCTGGAGGCCCGGCAGGTAGTGGCCGGTGGTGCCGGTGGCTTCGGTCTGGAGGCCCGGCAGGTAGTGGCCGGTGGTGCCGGCGGCCGCGCCGCGGCCCACCGCCCCGACGGGGCCCAGCAGAGCTAATCCGAAAGGGTCAGTAGTCACCGCGCAGCCCCCTGGGGGACAACCCCCATAGGCCCGGCCGCGTGTGACCGACCGCACCCGGACCCGTCCCGTTAGTCCCCGTTAACCTGCTGCCATGACCGTGAATCTCGAAGTCGCCGAAGGTGTCGGCACGCTGCGCCTGGATCGCCCGCCCATGAACGCGCTGAACGTCGCCACGCAGGACCGGCTCAAGGAGCTCGCCGAGGAGGCGGGCCGTCGTGACGACGTGCGGGCCGTGGTCCTGTACGGCGGCGAGAAGGTGTTCGCGGCGGGCGCGGACATCAAGGAGATGCAGCCGATGGACCACACGGCGATGGTCCTGCGTGCCCGCGACCTCCAGGACGCCTTCACGGCGGTGGCCCGCATCCCCAAGCCCGTGGTGGCGGCCGTGACCGGTTACGCGCTGGGCGGCGGCTGCGAGCTGGCGCTCTGCGCCGACTTCCGGATCGCCGCGGACAACGCGAAGCTGGGCCAGCCGGAGATCCTGCTCGGCCTGATCCCGGGCGCGGGCGGCACCCAGCGGCTGTCCCGGCTGATCGGCCCGTCCAAGGCGAAGGACCTGATCTTCACGGGCCGTACGGTGCGGGCGGACGAGGCGCTGACGCTGGGCCTGGTGGACCGGGTGGTCCCGGCCGGCGAGGTGTACGCGCAGGCGCACGCTTGGGCGGCGAAGCTGGCCCAGGGTCCGGCGATCGCGCTGCGGGCGGCCAAGGAGTCGATCGACGCCGGTCTGGAGACGGACATCGAAACCGGCCTCGCGGTGGAGCGGAACTGGTTCGCGGGCCTGTTCGCGACGCCCGACCGGGAGACCGGCATGCGCAGCTTCGTGGAGGAGGGGCCGGGCAAGGCGAAGTTCCGGTGACGCCGTGCTCCTGGCCGTACGGGGCGGGGGCGGTGTGAGACTCCTCTCGCCGAATCGCCCTGTGGGCCCTTGCAATTGACGGAGTGTCTCACCCGGGTCCCTCGATGGGGCGGTTCCTCGGAACCTTAAGACGGCCTTAAGTCTGCCCTCGTCGAGGGAGCCCGGCAATTGCCCGCGGATGACGCCGAACGAGCCGTTGTCGCAGGCCGGCCGGGCCGTATCCGGTTCCGAAATGCCGTTGACATATGCCGTTCGCCTCGTGCGGAATGAGCGCTTCCGGGGGGCGTATTCCCCCGGAACGGCCCCGCGGGAGGTCCCGGGCCGCCATGATGGGGGCATGGCGGGGCTGGAGGGTATCGAACAGCCGCGGGGGCACGAACGCGTGGCCGCGGCACGCTGGTCGCCCGCGGCCGAGGACGAACGAGCGCTCAGAGCACTGGAGTTGTTCGGCGATCCCACGGACGCCGAGGTGCAGTTGCCGTCCCGTCCCGAATCCGCCGCCACGGCCCGCCGCCTCACCCAGGTCATCGTCCTGCGCCGCTGGCAGCTCAGCCCCAAGATGACCGAGGACGCCGTCTTACTCGTCTCGGAACTCGTCGGCAACGCCGTACGCCACACCGGTGCCCGCGTCTTCGGACTGCGCCTGCGCAGGCGGCGCGGCTGGATCCGCGTCGAGGTCCGGGACCCCTCACGGGGGCTGCCCTGTCTTATGCCGGTCCAGGAGCTGGATGTCAGCGGCCGGGGCCTGTTCCTCGTCGACAAGCTGTCCGACCGCTGGGGCGTCGACCTGCTGCCCCGCGGGAAGACGACGTGGTTCGAGATGCGGGTGGCCGACCGCTGAGCGGTCGCGGTCCCTCGGGGTTCCACCGGGCAGGCCCGCGAGCGGTCGCGGCCCCTCACGGTTCCAGCCGGGCAGGCCCAAAGCCCAGTGCATCGGCCGATTCCAGCCGGGCAGGCCCGGAGTCGCAGCCATCGGCCGATTCCGGGCCGGGCAGGCCCAAAGCCACGGGCAGCGGCCGATGATCGCGGTTCCGGCCGGGCAGGCCCAAAACCGCGTGCTTCGGCCGATCGGATGACGGCGGCCCCCGACCGCACCCCGACCG
>NZ_JARGEF010000204.1:0-15033 GCF_033794725.1 Streptomyces sp. ID05-39B
ACCCTGGAGTCCCCCATGCCCCAGACCCCCCACGTCTACGACTACGTCGTGATCGGCGGTGGCACCGCCGGCTCCGTCATAGCCTCCCGCCTCACCGAGAACCCCGACGTCACCGTCGCCGTCATCGAGGGCGGCCCCAGTGACGTCGGCCGCGACGACGTCCTGACCCTGCGCCGCTGGATGGGCCTGCTCGGAGGCGAATTCGACTACGACTACCCCACCACCGAACAGCCGCGCGGCAACTCCCACATCCGGCACAGCCGCGCCCGCGTCCTGGGCGGCTGTTCCTCCCACAACACCCTCATCGCCTTCAAGCCGCTCCCCTCCGACTGGGACGAGTGGGAGGCGGCCGGCGCACGCGGCTGGGGCGCGGTCTCCATGGAGGCGTACTACGCGCGCCTGCTGAACAACATCGTTCCGGTCGACGAGAAGGACCGCAACGCCATCGCCCGCGACTTCGTCGACTCGGCCCTCGCGGCACTCGGGGTACCCCGCGTCGAGGGCTTCAACCAGCGGCCGTTCACCGACGGCGCCGGCTTCTTCGACCTCGCCTACCACCCCGAGGACAACAAGCGCTCCAGCGCCTCGGTGGCCTATCTGCACCCGGTCATGGACGAGCGCCCGAACCTCCGCATCCTCCTGGAGACCTGGGCGTACCGGCTGGAGCTGGACGGCACCCGCGCGACCGGCGTGCACGTACGGGCGCGGGACGGCGAGGAGTTCACCGTGCGGGCCCGCAACGAGGTCGTGCTGTGCGCGGGCGCCGTGGACACGCCCCGCCTGCTCCTGCACTCCGGCATCGGACCGAAGGCCGACCTGGACGCCCTCGGCATACCCGTCGCCCACGACCTGCCCGGCGTCGGCGAGAACCTCCTCGACCACCCCGAGTCGGTGATCGTGTGGGAGACGCACGGCCCGATCCCCGAGAACTCCGCGATGGACTCCGACGCGGGCCTCTTCGTGCGCCGCGACCCCGGACACGCGGGCCCCGACCTGATGTTCCACTTCTACCAGATCCCCTTCACGGACAACCCGGAGCGCCTCGGCTACGAACGGCCTCCGTACGGCGTCTCGATGACCCCCAACATCCCGAAGCCGAAGAGCCGCGGCCGGCTGTACCTGACCAGTGCGGACCCGTCCGTGAAGCCGGCCCTGGACTTCCGCTACTTCACCGATGAGGACGACTACGACGGCCGCACCCTCGTCGACGGGATCAGGATCGCCCGGGAGATCGCGAAGACCGAGCCGCTCGCCGGCTGGCTCAAGCGCGAGGTGGCCCCCGGCCCGCACATCACGGGCGACGAGGAGCTGAGCGAGTACGCCCGCAAGGTCGCGCACACCGTGTACCACCCGGCGGGCACCTGCCGGATGGGCGCGGCCGACGACGAACTGGCCGTCGTCGACCCGCGGTTGCGCGTCCGCGGCCTGGACGGCCTGCGCGTCGCCGACGCCTCCGTGTTCCCGACCATGACCGCCGTGAACCCGATGATCGGGGTGCTGATGGTCGGGGAACGGGCCGTCGACCTGATCGGGGGCGGTGTGTGATGACCACCCTCCCCGGCACCGCGGCGCCCGACGCCACCGCCCCCACCTCCGCCGACACCCCCGTCTTCTCCGTCGAAGGCCTCTGGAAGGTCTTCGGCCCCAAGTCCGAGCGCGTCCCGCTCGACCCCGAGCTGGCCGCCCTCCCCGCCGCCGAGCTGCGCTCGCGCACCGGCTGCACGGCCGCCGTACGGGACGTCTCCTTCGACGTGCGCAAGGGGGAGGTCTTCGTCGTGATGGGCCTCTCCGGCTCCGGCAAGTCCACCCTCGTGCGCTGTCTGACCCGGCTGATCGAACCGACCGCCGGCGCCATCGCCGTGGACGGCGAGGACGTCCGCGCGATGGACCGCACCCGTCTGCGTGAACTCCGCCGCCACCGCGCCGCGATGGTCTTCCAGCACTTCGGTCTCCTCCCGCACCGCACGGTCCTCGACAACGTGGCCTACGGCCTGGAGATCCAGGGCGTCGGCAAGGCCGAGCGCCGCGAGCGGGCCCGCGAGGTCGTCACCAAGGTCGGCCTGGAAGGTATGGAGCACCGCAAGCCCGGCCAGCTCTCCGGCGGCCAGCGCCAACGGGTGGGCCTGGCACGGGCGTTGGCGGTGGACCCGCAAGTCCTCCTCTTCGACGAGCCGTTCAGCGCGCTCGACCCGCTGATCCGGCGGGACATGCAGGAGGAGGTGATCCGCCTGCACCGCGAGGAGGGCCGCACGATGGTCTTCATCACGCACGACCTGAGCGAGGCGCTCAAGCTCGGTGACCGCATCGCCCTGATGCGCGACGGCCGTGTCGTCCAGCTCGGCACCCCGGAGGAGATCGTCGGCTCGCCCGCCGACGACTACGTCCGCGCGTTCGTGCGTGACGTGCCCCGCGAGCAGGTCCTCACCGTCCGCACGGCCATGCGCGCCGCGACCGCGGCGGAAGCGGGCACAGGTCCGGCCGTCGCCCCCGACGCCACCGTCTCCGAGGCCATCGAAGCAGTCGCCCGCGCCGGCACCCCGGCCCGGGTGATGGACCGGGGCCGCTGCCTGGGAGTCGTCGACTCGGACGCCCTGCTGGGGGTCGTGGCGGGGACGGCGCCCGGTGCAGCCACGGGGGCACAACCGCGTATGGAGGCGATCTGATGGCGACGGTCACCGCACCGGCCCCCCGGCTCGCCCTCCCCGGCGTCCTGAAGCACCGGGCCCTCCACAAACTCCTCCTCCTCGCCCTCGCGGCGGCGGTCCTCGCCCCCCTCGCCCACGCCCGCTGGCACAGCGGCACCTGGCCCGCCGCCCTCACCGTCGACCTGACCGACCCGCTGACCCGCGTCAGCGACTGGATCATCGACAACCGGGACAGCCACCCCCTCTTCCTCTACTTCTTCGGCCACATCAGCAACGGCGTCGTCCTCTGCGTACGCGCCGTCTACCTGTTCCTGCTGGCCGCCGGCTGGGCCGGCGTCACCGCGCTGGGCGCGTTCGTCGCCTGGCGCACGGCGGGCGTACGGCTCGCCCTCGGCACCGCCGCCGCGTTCCTGGCCTGCGGTCTGCTCGGCATGTGGGTGCCGACCATGCAGACCCTCGCCCTCATGGCCGTCGCGGTCCTCGCGTCCGTCGTCGTGGGCGCGTTGCTGGGCCTCGCCGCCGGCCTCTCCGACCGGATGGACCGCGCCCTGCGCCCGGTCCTGGACACCATGCAGGTGCTGCCCGCGTTCGCCTACCTGCTCCCCGTCGTCCTGGTCTTCGGCATCGGCGTCCCGGCGGCCGTCCTGGCCACCGTCGTGTACGCCGCCCCGCCGATGGCCCGCCTCACCTCGCTCGGTCTGCGCGGCGCCGACAAGGAGGTCCTGGAGGCGGTCGAGTCCCTCGGCGCCACCGCCCGCCAGCGCCTGCTGACCGCCCGCCTCCCGCTGGCCCGCAGGGAACTCCTCCTCGGCCTCAACCAGACGATCATGATGGCGCTGTCGATGGCGGTCATCGCGTCGGTGATCGGCGGCGGCGGCCTCGGAGACCGCGTCTACCAGGCGCTGGCCTCGGTCGACGTGGGCGCGGCCCTCGCCGCGGGCATCCCCATCGTGCTGCTCGCGGTCGTCCTGGACCGGGTGACGGCGGCCGCCGGACGCGGCACCGAGACGGCCCACGGGCGCCTCACCACGTACGCGCCGCTCGCCGCCGTCGCGGCCCTCGCCGTCGCCGTACGGCTGGCCGGGCGGCCCGACTGGCCGGACGCGTGGACGCTCGCCGTCGCCGAACCGGTCAACCGCGTCGTCGACTGGATGACCGACCACCTCTACTCGGGGGTGCCCGTCGTCGGCGGCACCGCCGACTGGGCGGGCCGGTTCACCACCTGGGTCCTGGACCCCGTCCGCGACGGCCTCCAGGGGCTGCCCTGGTGGTCGGTGCTGCTGCTGGTCGCCGCGCTCGCCTGGCTGACCGGCACCTGGCGCACGGCGCTGACCGCCGTCCTCGCCATGGCCGCGATCGGTGTGCTCGGCGTGTGGGAGCCGTCCCTGGACACGCTGTCCCAGGTCCTCGCGGCGGTCGCCGTCACCCTCGTGCTGGGCTTCGCGACCGGCGTCGCCGCGGCCCGCAGCGACCGCGTCGAACGCCTGCTGCGTCCCGTCCTGGACGTCTTCCAGACGATGCCGCAGTTCGTGTACCTGATCCCGGTGGTCGCCCTGTTCGGCGTCGGCCGCGCACCCGCCGTCGCCGCGGCCGTCGTCTACGCGCTGCCCGCCGTCGTCCGCATCACCACCCAGGGCCTGCGCCAGGTCGACCCGGCCGCCCTGGAGTCCGCCCGCTCGCTCGGCGCGACCGGCGGCCAGCAACTGCGCCAGGTCCAGCTCCCGCTGGCCCGGCCCGCGCTGCTGCTCGCCCTCAACCAGGGCGTCGTCCTGGTCCTCGCCGTCGTCATCATCGGCGGACTGGTCGGCGGCGGCGCCCTCGGCTACGACGCCGTCTTCGGCCTCGCCCAGGGCGACCTCGCGACCGGCCTGGTGGCCGGCGCCGCGATCGTCTGCCTCGGCCTGATGCTCGACCGCGTGACCCAGCCGGCCGTCCGGCGCGCGCAGAAGGGAGCCTGACATGCGACTCCGTACGACCACGGCCGCGGCGGCGGCGGGCCTGCTCCTGCTGACCGGCTGCGGCGCCGCCGACATGACACAGCAGGCCTCGCCCTTCGCCAACGCCCAGGGCGCCAGGACGGTGACCCTGTCCGTCCAGTCCTGGGTGGGCGCGCAGGCCAACGTGGCCGTCGCCCAGTACCTCCTGGAACACGAACTCGGCTACCGCGTCGACACCGTCCAGATCGACGAGGTGCCCGCCTGGGACGCCCTCAGCCAGGGCCGCGTCGACGCGCTCCTGGAGGACTGGGGCCACCCCGACCAGGAGCGGCGCTACGTCGACGACAAGAGGACCATCGCGCGCGGCGGCGACCTCGGCGTCACCGGCCACATCGGCTGGTACGTCCCCACGTACTTCGCCGAGGCCCACCCCGACGTCACCGACTGGAGGAACCTCGACAAGTACGCCGCGCAGTTCCGCACCCCGGAGAGCGGCGGCAAGGGCCAGCTGATGGACGGCTCCCCGTCGTACGTCACCAACGACAAGGCCCTGGTGGAGAACCTGAACCTGGACTACCAGGTCGTCTTCGCCGGCTCCGAGGCCGCGCAGATCACCCAGATCCGCCGCTTCGCCCAGGAGAAGAAGCCCTTCCTGACCTACTGGTACTCCCCGCAGTGGCTGTTCGAGAAGGTCCCGATGACCGAGGTGAAGCTGCCCGCGTACAAGGACGGCTGCGACGCCGACCCCGAGAAGGTCGCCTGCGGCTATCCCCAGACCCCGTTGCAGAAGTACCTCAACGCGGACTTCGCGCGGACCGGTGGCAAGGCGGCGGCCTTCCTGAAGAAGTTCAGGTGGACCACCGAGGACCAGAACATGGTGTCCCTGCTGATCGCCGACCAGAAGCTCACACCCGAGCAGGCGGCGAAGAAGTGGGTGGACAGCCACGAGTCCACCTGGCGCGCGTGGCTGTCCTAGACGCCGTCGGCCCGGCCCGGGTCAGCGCAGGAGCGCGGCGATCTCCGTGACCGCCGTCGTCGCCCGTCGCTGCAACCCGGGCCCGAACGTGACCCGAGAGGCCCCGAGTTCGCCGAGTTCGGCGGGCGAGGGGCCCTCGCCGATCCGGGCGAACACGTTGACCGGCACCTGCGTCCCGGACCGCAGCAGCGGCAGTACGGCGACGGGGGCACCGATCGGATACACGCAGTCGGCGCCCGCCGCCACGTACAGTGCGGCCCGCTCGATGGTCCGGGCCGGGTCGGACTCGCCGTGGAGGAAGGTGTCGATCCGGGCGTTCACGAAGAGCTGGTCGGCGGCGGCCGACCGCACCTCGGCGAGCCAGTCGGCGTGCGCCCGCGCGTCCTTGAGTCCGCCCCCGTCGGAGTGGCCGGCGGGGTTCCTGTGCGAGTCCTCCAGGTTGCAGCCCACCGCCCCAGCCTCCAGCAGCCGTTCGACCAGCTCCTTCGGCGGCAGGCCGTAGCCGTCCTCGACGTCCGCGGACACCGGTACGTCCACGGCGCGGGCGATCCGGGCGACCGCCGCGAACATCTCGTCGGGCGGTGTCTCCCCGTCCGTGTATCCGAGCGAGGCGGCGACCCCGGCGCTGGGGATCGCCAGCGCGGGGAAACCGGCGTCGGCGAGGGCGCGGGCGCTCGCCGCGTCCCACGGCCCCGGCAGGACCAGCGGGTCGTCGGGGAGCCGCGCCCGGTGCAGGGCGCGGAAGGTGTCGGTCTTGGTCATCATGACGTGCTCCCCGGTAACGCGTTACGGACTCCGGCCCTGCGGACGGTCACCGGTGCTGCCCCGGCCGGTAGTGCCCCGGCACCAGCCGGCAGGTCACGCCGAACCGGTTCCACGCGTTGATCACCGTGATCGCGGCGATCAGCTGCGCCAGCTCCGTCTCCTCGAAGTGCTTGGCGGCCCGCTCGTACACCGAGTCGGGCACGAAGCCGTCCGTGAGGACGGTCACCGACTCCGTGAGTGCCAGCGCCGCCAGCTCCTTCTCGGTGTAGAAGTGCCCGGACTCCTCCCAGGCGCTGAGCTGCACGATCCGCTCGACGCTCTCCCCGGCCGCGAGGGCGTCCTTGCTGTGCATGTCCACGCAAAGCGCGCAGCGGTTGATCTGCGAGGCGCGGACCTTCACCAGCTCCAGCAGCTTCGCGTCGAGGCCCTTGCGGGCGGCGGCGTCCAGCCGGACCATCGCCTTGTAGACCTCGGGCGCCAGCTCGGCCCAGGCCAGCCGGGGGGTGTGCTCGGGGGCGTACTCCACGGTCGTCGTGCCGTCGTTCCCGTTCGTGATGCCTTCGTTCGTCGTGTCGTCGATCTTCATGTCCTCGACCCTAGGCGCGAGGCTGCCCACGGGTATGGTCCATTTCCATGGCGAAATCGTGGGCCACTCTGGGTGTCGACCTGCACCTCGAACCGACCGGTCCGGGCGTGCGGCGCGGCCTCACCGACGCCCTGCGCGAGGCCGTCCGCGGCGGCCGGCTGGCCCCCGGCACCCGGCTGCCCTCCTCCCGCACCCTCGCCGCCGACCTCGGCGTCGCCCGCAACACCGTCGCCGAGGCCTACGCCGACCTGGTCGCCGAGGGCTGGCTGACCGCGAGGCAGGGCTCCGGCACCCGGGTGGCGGACCGCGTGGTGGCCGCGCCGACCGCTACGTCACCCGGGCCCAGGGAGCGCCACCGCCCGGCCTACGACCTGCGCCCCGGCACTCCCGACCTGGCCTCCTTCCCACGCGCCGAATGGCTCAGGGCCGCCCGCCGCGCCCTCACCGCCGCCCCCAACGACGCCCTCGGCTACGGCGATCCGCGCGGCCGCGTCGAACTGCGCACCGCCCTCGCCGACTACCTCGCCCGCGTCCGCGGCGTCCGCACGGACCCCGGACGCGTCCTCGTCGTCGCCGGGTTCGCGCACGGACTCCAGGTGCTCGGCAGGGTTCTGCGCGCCCGCGGGGTCCATACGGTCGCCGTCGAGTCGTACGGCCTCGACGAGCACGAGAAGCAGCTCACGGCGGCCGGACTGCGGACCGTCCCGCTGCCCTTCGACCACCTCGGCACCGACCCCGACGGGCTCGGCGACGCCGGAGCCGTCCTCCTCACGCCCGCCCACCAGTTCCCGATGGGCGTCCCCCTGCACCGCGACCGGCGCGCGGCCGTCCTGGACTGGGCGCGCCGCACCGGCGGACTGGTCCTGGAGGACGACTACGACGGCGAGTTCCGCTACGACCGCCAGCCCGTGGGCGCCCTCCAGGGCCTCGACCCCGACCACGTCGTCCACCTGGGCACCGCCAGCAAGTCCCTCGCGCCCGCCCTGCGGCTCGGCTGGGCCGTACTCCCGCCCGGCCTCGCCGAGCGGGCCGCCGTCGCCAAGGGCCGCATCGACACCTGCGGCGTCCTGGACCAGCTGACCCTGGCCGAGTTCCTCACCTCCGGCGCCTACGACCGCCACGTCCGCTCGGCCCGCCTGCGCTACCGCCGCCGCCGCGACGCCCTGGTCACGGCCCTGGCCGAACACGCCCCCGACGCCCGCGTGACCGGCATCGCGGCCGGCCTGCACGCCGTGGTCGGGCTCCCGCCCGGCACCGAGCAGCCGGTGATCCAGGCAGCGGCCTGGCAGGGCCTGGCCCTGCACGGCCTCTCCCGCTTCCGCCACGAATCAGCCCGCACGGCCCCCCTGGACGCCCTCGTCGTCGGCTACGGCACCCCACCCGACCACGCCTGGACAGGAGCCCTGAACGCCCTGTGCAGAGTCCTGCCGTAACCGACCCGGACCGTCGGCCCTCCGCCCCCGAGGCGCCCCGGCACGGCAGCCGCCGATCGTGAAGCCGGTCACCGCCGGCCGGCCCAGTGCGACCCTCGTGCGGTCGCGGAGCCGGACCACCCCGCCGTCGCCGGGCGGACGTCCACAGACCGCCGCACCGAGGGCCCGCACCCTTCCGAAGAGCCCGAACACGGACTCCAGGGGTGACGGCCGCCCGCCCCCGGCCCGTCGCTCGCATGGTGGACGTGGCGCCTTCGGTGACCCGCCACCCCGGTAGGCTGGCAGGCAGGCCGTGACTGGCGCGCTGGGATGGGACGGACCATCGGGGAGCGGCCTGGAGTGACCGAGTGCCGTGCGCCTGGGCCAGACCGAGACCGTGACCGCTTGCACGCCACGCCACCCGGAGGCCGACGTCATGTCAGAGCAGCAGCCCCTCTCCACCGAGTCCACCGCCTTCCGCGCCGCCCTCGACGTGATCCGCGCCGTCGAGCCGCGCGTCGCCGACGCGATCGGCCAGGAGGTCACCGACCAGCGCGAGATGCTCAAGCTGATCGCCTCCGAGAACTACGCCTCCCCGGCGACCCTCCTCGCGATGGGCAACTGGTTCAGCGACAAGTACGCCGAGGGCACCGTCGGCCGCCGCTTCTACGCCGGCTGCCGCAACGTCGACACCGTCGAGTCCCTCGCCGCCGAGCACGCCCGCGAACTCTTCGGCGCCCGCCACGCCTACGTCCAGCCGCACTCCGGCATCGATGCCAACCTGGTCGCCTTCTGGGCCGTCCTCGCCGACCGCGTCGAAGCACCCTTCCTGGAGAAGACCGGCGTCCGTCAGGTCAACGACCTCTCCGAGGCCGACTGGGCGGAACTGCGCCGGGCCTTCGGCAACCAGCGCATGCTCGGCATGTCCCTGGACGCCGGCGGCCACCTCACCCACGGCTTCCGCCCCAACATCTCCGGCAAGATGTTCGACCAGCGCTCCTACGGGACGGACCCGGCGACGGGCCTGATCGACTACGAGGCGCTGCGCACGTCCGCCCGCGAGTTCAAGCCGCTCATCATCGTGGCCGGCTACTCCGCCTACCCCCGCCTGGTGAACTTCCGCATCATGCGGGAGATCGCCGACGAGGTGGGCGCGACCCTGATGGTCGACATGGCGCACTTCGCCGGCCTCGTCGCGGGCAAGGTGCTGACCGGCGACTTCGACCCGGTCCCGCACGCCCAGATCGTCACGACGACCACCCACAAGTCGCTGCGCGGCCCGCGCGGCGGCATGGTCCTGTGCGACGACTCCCTCAAGGACCAGGTCGACCGCGGCTGCCCGATGGTCCTCGGCGGTCCGCTCCCGCACGTCATGGCCGCGAAGGCGGTCGCCCTGGCCGAGGCCCGCCGACCCGCCTTCCAGGACTACGCCCAGCGCATCGTCGACAACTCCCGCGCGCTGGCGGACGGCCTGATGCGGCGCGGCGCGACCCTCGTCACCGGCGGCACCGACAACCACCTCAACCTGATCGACGTCGCCACCTCGTACGGCCTCACCGGCCGCCAGGCCGAGACGGCCCTCCTCGACTCGGGCATCGTCACCAACCGCAACGCCATCCCCGCCGACCCGAACGGCGCCTGGTACACCTCCGGCATCCGTATCGGCACCCCGGCGCTGACCACGCGCGGCCTCGGCGCGGCCGAGATGGACGAGGTCGCGGCCCTCATCGACCGCGTCCTGACCACCGCGGAGCCGGGCACCACGAAGTCGGGCGCCCCGTCGAAGGCCTCCCACGTCCTGGACGAGAAGGTCTCCGACGAGATCTCCCGCCGCGCGAGCGACCTGGTCGCGGGCTTCCCGCTGTACCCGGAGATCGACCTCGGCTGACACCGGCACCCGGGCAGCCCGCACGGCTGCCCGGGACCCGTTCCGGGCGGTCCCCGCGCTCTGAGACAATGGTGGACATGGCCTCAGACCGTCCCCGCGTGCTCTCCGGAATCCAGCCCACCGCAGGCTCGTTCCACCTCGGCAACTACCTCGGCGCCGTCCGTCAGTGGGTGGCCCTCCAGGAGTCCCACGACGCGTTCTACATGGTCGTCGACCTGCACGCGATCACGGTTCCGCAGGACCCGAAGGAGCTGTCCGCCAACACCCGGCTGGCCGCGGCGCAGCTGCTCGCGGCGGGGCTCGACCCGGACCGGTGCACGCTCTTCGTGCAGAGCCATGTTCCCGAGCACGCCCAGCTCGCCTGGGTCATGAACTGCCTCACCGGCTTCGGCGAGGCCTCCCGCATGACCCAGTTCAAGGACAAGTCGGCCCGCCAGGGCGCCGACCGCGCCTCGGTCGGCCTGTTCACGTACCCGATCCTCCAGGTCGCGGACATCCTGCTGTACCAGGCCGACGAGGTGCCGGTCGGTGAGGACCAGCGTCAGCACATCGAGCTGACCCGCGACCTCGCCGAGCGCTTCAACGGCCGCTTCGGCGAGACCTTCACGATCCCGAAGCCGTACATCCTCAAGGAGACGGGCAAGATCTACGACCTTCAGGAGCCGTCGATCAAGATGAGCAAGTCGGCGTCCACGCCGAAGGGGCTCATCAACCTGCTCGACGAGCCGAAGGCCAGCGCGAAGAAGGTCAAGAGCGCGGTCACCGACACCGACACCGTCATCCGCTACGACGCCGAGAACAAGCCCGGCGTGAGCAACCTCCTCGGCATCTACTCGACCCTGACCGGCACCAGCGTCGCTGAGCTGGAGCGGCAGTACGAGGGCAAGCTGTACGGCGCCCTCAAGACCGACCTCGCCGAGGTCGTCGTCGACTTCGTCACGCCGTTCCGGGACCGTACCCAGCAGTACCTGGACGACCCGGAGACGCTCGACTCGATCCTGGCCAAGGGCGCGGAGAAGGCCCGCGCCGTGGCCGCGGAGACACTGTCCCGGACGTACGAGCAGGTGGGCTTCCTGCCCGCCAAGCACTGAGCCGAGCGCTGAGGGCGTACCACCGCACAGACATTCCCCCGGGCAGAGCGCTGCACATCACTTCCGCTGCGCCTGCCCCCAGCAGGCCCGTGGCCGTACAGTCGATAGCCGTACGGCTGAGCATGAACCGGCACCGAACCGGCATCCGGCCGGCGCCCGGCACATCCGACGCGACGAAGGAGACGACGTGGGGACCGTAACGATCGGTGTGTCGATCGCGGTCCCGGAGCCCCACGGCAGCCTGCTCCAGGAGCGGCGCGCGGGCTTCGGCGACGCCGCGGCCCATGGCATCCCGACGCACGTCACGCTGCTGCCGCCGACCGAGATCGACGCCGGCGTCCTGCCGGCCGTCGAGGCGCACCTGTCCGCGGTGGCCGAGGCCGGCCGCCCGTTCCCGATGCGGCTGTCCGGCACCGGCACCTTCCGGCCCCTGTCGCCGGTCGTGTACGTGCAGGTGGTCGAGGGCGCCTCGGCCTGCGCCTGGCTGCAGAAGCAGGTCCGTGACGCCTCCGGGCCGGTCGCCCGCGACCTCCAGTTCCCCTACCACCCGCACGTCACGGTGGCGCACGGCATCGAAGAGGCGGCGATGGACCGCGCCTACGAGGACCTCGCCGACTACCGGGCCGAGTGGTCCTGCACCGGCTTCGCCCTCTACGAGCAGGGCCCCGACGGCATCTGGCGCAAGCTCCACGAGTACACCTTCGGCGGCCCCGTCGTGCCCCCGCAGGCCGCCCACCTGGACCGCGGCTCCCTGCCCACCCACTGAGGCGAGCGCGCGCCGCGGCTCTACACCGGCAGCCTGCGGAACAGCCCGCGCGGCAGATGCCGTAGCCCGGACATCACCACGCGCAGTACCCCCGGCACCCACACCGTCTCCGAGCGGCGCCGCAGCCCCAGTTCGACGGCCGCCGCGACCTCCTCGGGGGTGGTCGCCAGCGGCGCCTCCTCCAGCCCGGCGGTCATCCTCGTCCGGACGAAACCGGGGCGTACGACCATGACGTGGACGCCCGTCCCGTGCAGCGCGTCGCCCAGTCCCTGCGCGAAGGCGTCCAGGCCGGCCTTGCTGGAGCCGTAGATGAAGTTGGCGCGGCGGGCCCGCTCGGCGGCCACCGAGGACAGCACGACCAGGGAGCCGTGGCCCTGTGACTGGAGCGCGCGGGCGGCGACCAGGCCCGCCGACACCGCGCCCGTGTAGTTGGTCTGGGCGACGCGCACGGCGGCCGCCGGGTCGCGTTCGTCGCGGGCCTGGTCGCCCAGGACACCGAAGGCGAGCAGCACCAGATCGATGTCGCCCTCGGCGAACACCTTGCCGAGCGCGCTCTCGTGCGACTCGGGGTCGAGGGCGTCGAAGGCGAGGGTGCGCACGTCGGCGCCGAGGGCGCGCAGGTCGGCGGCGGCCGACTCCAGGGCGGGCGTGGGTCGTCCGGCGAGCCAGACCGTGCGGGTGCGGCGGGCGATCAGGCGGCGCGCGGTGGCGAGCGCGATCTCGGACGTGCCTCCTAGGACGAGAAGGGACTGGGGGAGGCCGAAGGCGTCCTTCACGACTGCTCCTGGGGTTCTGGAGGTGCTTTTCGGACGGTGGGTCTAGAGGGTGAGGCGGCGCGCGAGGTCGGACACGAACACCCCGCGGGGGTCCAGCTCCGCGCGCAGCGCGCGGAAGTCGTCCAGCCGCGGGTACATCGCGGCGAGCAGGTCGGGGCGCAGCCGGGAGTCCTTGG
The DNA here is from genome assembly GCF_033794725.1 of Streptomyces sp. ID05-39B. Classification (NCBI taxonomy): domain Bacteria; kingdom Bacillati; phylum Actinomycetota; class Actinomycetes; order Kitasatosporales; family Streptomycetaceae; genus Streptomyces; species Streptomyces sp. ID05-39B. The sequence goes on from NZ_JARGEF010000204.1 coordinate 13,019, forward strand.
CGAGGTAGACGCGTCCGCCGGCGGCGGCGACCTCCGCGTCGAGTTCGTCGAGGAAGGTGCCGAGGCCGGGCAGGTTGGCCGGGATGTCCAGGGCGAGCGTCCAGCCGGGCACGGGGAAGGAGAGCCAGCCGGGGTCGGCGTCCCCGAACCGTTTGAGGACGGCGAGGAAGGACGGGCAGTGGCGGCGCGCGATGCGGTCCACGATCCGGCGCAGCGTCTCCTCCCGGCCGTGTCCGACGACGAACTGGTACTGCACGAAGCCGCCGCGGCCGTAGACACGGTTCCAGTGCGGGACGCCGTCGAGGGGGTGGAAGAAGGCGGACAGCCGCTGGAGTTCGCCGCGGCGCGCGCGGGGCGCCCTGCGGTACCAGAGTTCGTTGAACAGGCCCACGGTCCTGCGGCTGAGCAGCCCTTCGGGGACGTACGCGGGGGCGGCAGGGAGCCGGGCGGGGCGGAAGGACAGCGGGGCGCTGCGCGCGCGGGCGGGCAGCGCGGCGAGCGGCGCGTGGTCGCCGCGGGTGAGGACGGCGCGGCCGGTGGCGGCGCCGCGGGCGAGGAGGTCGATCCAGGCGACCGAGTAGCGGTAGCGGTGATCGGTGGCGGTCAGCCGGGCCATCAGGTCGTCGAGGTCGGTGGCGCGCTCGGTGTCGACGGACATGAGGGTCGTCGCGACGGGCTGGAGCCGGACGGTCGCGGTGAGGATCACGCCGGTCAGGCCCATGCCGCCGGCGGTCGCGTCGAAGAGGGCGGTGCCGGGGCGGACCGTGCGGACCGTGCCGTCGGCGGTGAGCAGTTCCAGCGAGACGACGTGCCGGGAGAAGGAGCCGGACACATGGTGGTTCTTGCCGTGGATGTCGGCGCCGATCGCCCCGCCGACGGTCACATAGCGGGTGCCGGGGGGCACCGGGACGAACCAGCCCAGCGGCAGCAGGACCTCCATGAGGTGGTGCAGGGAGACGCCCGCGTCGCACAGGACGCTGCCGCCGGCCACGTCGATGGCGTGGATCTGGTCGAGGCCCGTCATGTCGAGGACCGCACCGCCGGCGTTCTGCGCCGCGTCCCCGTACGCCCGTCCCAGGCCCCGGGGGATGCTTCCGCGCGCCCCTGAGTCCCGGACGGCGGTCACGGCCTCCTCGTACGTCCTGGGACGGATCAGACGGGCGGTGGTGGGAGCGGTGCGGCCCCACCCCGTGACGGAAACGGTCTCGGCAGGCATGCCGGTGACCGTATCGCCCCTTTGTGGGCGATTACTTTTGAAACATTCCACTCTCCCCGAAATGGGTGATTAATGGGATGTCGCCCAATATTGCCGGAGTTCCGGCGGGCCCGGCATGAACAGTGAATCCCCATGGACGACATGGAGACCGGCTTGGACGACAGGGAGACCGGCATCGACCACCGCATCCTCACGGCGGTCCGTGCCCGCGCTGCCGATCCGCGCGTGGCGACCGCCGCACGCGCCCTGTCCGGCGCGGGTGAGCACGGGGCGCTGTGGATCGCGGCGGGCCTCGCCGGAGCCACCGCCGACGCCGCCCGGCGCGATGCCTGGCTGCGCGCCACCGCGCTCACCGCGGGCGCGCACCTCGCCAGCATGGGCGTGAAACGGATCGTGCGCCGCCCGCGTCCCCCGCACGTCGAGCCCCTGGTCCGCACCGCCGGCCGGCACTCCTTCCCGAGTTCGCACGCGGCCTCGGCCGTGGCCGCCGCCGTCGCCTACGGCGCGCTCGGGGCGTACGCCGTGCCCCCGCTCGCCGCCGCCATGTGCCTCTCACGTCTGGTCGTCGGCGTGCACTACCCCTCCGACGTGGCCGCGGGAGCCGCCCTCGGGGCGCTGGCGGCGCGCGTCGGCGCCCGCTGGATGAAGGCGGACGCGCACGGGCGTCGGGGGCGGCGCTCATGACCGAGGCCGTGCCCCTCACCGAGACCCACCGCCCCACGGAGGCCCGCACCACGGAGGCCCGCACCACGGAGGCCCGTCCCCCGGAACCGGCCGTTCTCGGACAGCGCACCCGCCC
>NZ_JARGEF010000205.1:0-15033 GCF_033794725.1 Streptomyces sp. ID05-39B
GCGGCGGGGCCGCCCCCGCCACGGTCACCGCCACCACCGCGCGCCCCGCGGGCCGGCCCCGCCGCCGACGCCGTACGACGATCAGCGCGCCCGCGGCGGCCAGGGCGAGCCCGAGGAACAGGGCCTGCGAGTGCTTGACCGTGAACAGGGCGGCCAGCGCGCCGCCCACCAGCCAGGTCCCGGCCCGCACCCGTCCGTCCAGGGCCAGCGCACAGCCCCACACCGCCGTCAGGGTCAGTGCCAGCAGCAGGCCCTCGGTCATCGGGCGCATGGCGGTCGTCCCGCACGGCAGGATGTAGTACAGGACCTGCCCGGTCACACAGACCCCGGCCGGTGCGCGCAGGGTGCGCAGGATCAGGAAGACCAGCACACCGCCCGCCGCCGCCACCGCGACACCCGCCGCCCACATGCCCCAGGTCACGCCGAACAGGGTCAGGAACGGCACCAGGAACACCGGATAGCCGGGCCGCGCCTCGAAGATCCGCATGAAGCGCTCCGGCATGAACGGCACCGTGTGCCCGCCGGTCTGCCCCGCCGCCAGCCGCGCCCCGACGCCCCGCCACTCCCGCTCCCGGCACGCGGCGAGGACCTCCGCGGTCGGGTCGGCGCGGTGGAACCGCACCACGTCGGCGTTCTGCCGGCGGGCCGCGACCGACGCCTCCCCCTCGCACGCCCAGTCGATCGTCGCGACCGCCGCCTCGTGCTTGCCGTCCCCGCGCAGACTCAGCGCGTACGACAGGTAGTTCTTGCTGTCGGGGGTGGACCGGCCGGTGACGTTCGCGAGCTGGAGCAGCGCGTACACCACGGCCAGGACGAGCACCCAGGCCCGCGGGCGCAGGCTCACCTGGACGCCAGCACGTCGCCCGGGACGGCCGGAGCGGGCACCCGGACCGTGGCGGGGCCGGTCATCTCCTCGCCCAGCAGCAGCGTCCGGACGACCCGCTCGGCGGCCAGCCCGTCGTCGAACACGCCGAACCGCTTTCGGAAGCCGGCCCGCAGCCGCGCCGACTCCGCGTCGCGCCAGCTCCCGGAGGCCATCAGCGCGGCCAGTTCCCGGTAGTCGCGCGAGACATGGCCGGGCGGCTGGGCGGTGATGTCGAAGTAGGTGCCCCGGCTCGCCGTGTACGCGGCCCAGTCGTCGGCGTGCACCACGACCGGCCGGTCCAGGAGGACGTAGTCGAACATCAGGGCCGAGTAGTCGGTGACCAGGACGTCGGAGGCGAGCATCACGTCCTCGACGTCCGGGGCGTCGCTCGCGTCCACCACGATCCCGCGCCGGTGCAGGTCGGACAGGCCCATCCCGCGCGCGTGCCCGGTCGCAAGGGACGGGTGCAGCCGCACCACCAGGGTGTGGCCCTCGCCGAGGTCGGCGGCGAACCGGGCCAGGTCGATCCGGTCGGCGTGGCCGCCGCGGACGTACTCCCGGCGGGTCGGCGCGTACAGCACGACCGTGTGACCGGCGGGAAGGCCGAGGCGGGCGCGGGCGCGCGCGGCGGCCTGTGCGTCGGCGGTCACCAGCACGTCGTTGCGCGGGCTGCCGGTGCGCGCCGAGGTGAAGTGGCAGGGGTAGGCGCGCTCCCAGACCAGCTCGGAGTGCGGGTTGGCGACCAGGCTGTGGTCCCAGCGGTCCGCGCGGCGCAGCATCTGCGGCACGTCCACACCGTGCCGGGCGCCGGGCCGCTCCAGCAGGTCGGCCGCCATGAGCTTCAGCGGGGTGCCCTGGTGGGTGTGGATGTGGACGCTGCCGGGGCGTTTGGCGAGCGTGCCCGGCCAGTTGACGTTGTTGACGAAGAATCCGGCCCGCGCGGTCACCCGGCGGTACGCGGGGGAGTCCAGCAGTACGTGCTCGACCCCAGCGGGGAGCCGGTCCGCCGTCTCCTGGTCCCGTACCACCCACACGCCGCGCAGCTGCGGGGCGATCTCCCGCGCCTTGCGGTACACGGCCCCCGGGTCGCCGAGGACACCCCGGTGCGAGAACGCCGAGTACACCACCAGCCGCGGGTCCAGCGGGCGCCGGGCCTGCACGGCGCTCACGCCCCGGCGGGCGCGCGCCGCGGCCGCCCCACGCGCCCGCGCCGTACGCCGGGCGAGTTCCCGCCCGGCCCGCGCGCCCTGCCGCCAGGCCACGTAACCGGCGTACGGCCCCCGCAGCACGCGCAGTTCGGCGGGCACCGGCTCGCCCGCCGGACGGTGGCGGGCGAAGAGTTCTGCCGTACGGCGGAAGAACTCGCCCCGGTCGGACGGGGGCAGCCGGTCCGGCTTGGCGAGGATGTCCAGGCAGTGTTCGCCCATCTTGCGGTGCAGGTAGGGCCGCCAGCCCGCCAGTTCGGGGCGGGAGCCGACGAAGGCGAAGACCCGCTCGTACTGCTCGTGGATGTCGAAGTGCTTGCGGCTGGTGGTGGACAGGATGTTGCCCTGGCGGCGCTGGCGGTAGTTCAGACAGATCCGGTCCAGCGTGGCGATGCGTCGCGCGCTGAGCATGACCGGGAAGGTCCAGGGCGTGTCCTCGTAGTAACCGGGCGGGAAACGGAAACCGTTCTCCTCGACGAAGTCCCGCCGGTACACCTTGTTCCACACGACCATCAGCAGATCGAGGATCTCCGGGTGCTCGGCGGCCGTGAACGCGGCGTCGCCGCAGTCCGCGAGGACGTGCGCGAGAGCGTTGCGGCGGGTGCCGCCCCACCAGTAGGTGCGGGCGTAGTCGAAGACGAGGACGTCCGGGTCGGCGGCCTCGTCGAGGCGGTCGGCCATGGCGCTCAGGGCGCCCGGGGTGAGGGTGTCGTCGCTGTCCAGGAAGAACAGGTAGTCGCCGCTCGCGTGCGGCAGGCCCGCGTTGCGGGCGCGGCCGAGGCCGGCGTTCTCCGGCAGGTGCAGGACCCGCACCCGGTCGTCGCGGGCCGCGTACTCGTCGAGGATCGCGCCGCAGCCGTCGGGCGAGCGGTCGTCGACGGCGATCACCTCGACGTCCCGGTACGACTGCTCCAGGACCGAGTCGAGACACTCGCGCAGGAAGCCCTGCACCTTGAAGCAGGGGATGATGATGCTGAAGCGGGGCACTGCGGTGGTCAGCTCCTTACGAGGGGGGAAGCGGCGGGGGCAGGGACGCGCTCGGCGAGCGGCCGCACGGGCGGGATCGTCTCCGCGGGCTCGCCGAGCAGCACCCGCCGTACGACGCGCTCGGCGGCCCGGCCGTCGTCGAACTGGCAGAAACGGGCCCGGAAGATGTTTCTGAGAGACCGTGAGGCGGCCGAGGCGTACGAGCCGTCGGCGAAGACGCGGGCCAGTTCACCGGGTGTCCGGGTGACCGGTCCCGGCGGGGTCGCCATCAGGTCGAAGTACACGCCCCGCGTCTCGGTGTAGACGTCCCAGTCGTCGGCGTACACGACGATCGGGCGGTCCAGGTTGGCGTAGTCGAACATGATCGACGAGTAGTCGGTGACCAGTGCGTCGGCGGCCAGGCACACATCCTCGGAGGAGCGGTGCGCGGTCACGTCGATGATCCGGCCGGAGCCCCGGCGTACGCCCCGGTCGTAGAAGTAGTGCGCCCGCAGCAGCACGACGACGTCGTCACCGGCCGCCTCGCAGAACGCCTCCAGGTCCAGGCCCGCGTCGAAGCCGGTGCGGTGGTCGCGGTGGGTCGGCGCGTACAGCACGGCCGTCCTCCCCTCCGGGACTCCCAGCTCGCGCCGGACACGGGCGACGTCCTCGGCGGTCGCCGTGCAGAAGACGTCGTTGCGCGGATAGCCGTACTCCAGCTGTTCGTAGGAGCCGGGGAAGGCGCGCTCCCACATCTGGGTGGAGTGGGTGTTGGAGGACAGGTTGTAGTCCCAGCGGTCGACGCGGCCCAGCAGCTTGGTGAAGCTGCCGGTGGCGGCCGCCACCACCGGGTACGTCGACTGGTCGACGCCCATCTTCTTCAGCGGGGTGCCGTGCTGGGTCTGTACGTGCACGCTGCCCTCGCGCTTGACGACGCCCTCCGCGAAGTTGGCGTTGTTGACGAGGTACTTGGCGCGCGCGAGCACCTGCCAGGCCCGGCGGCTGCCGATCACGGCGTGGTCGATGCCCGGCGGCATCGCGTGCGCCTGGTCGGGCTCGACCAGGAACACCGAGCGGATGTGCGGGGCGAGTTCGGCGGCCTTGGCGTGGATGGCGGCGGGACTGCACGCGTAACCCCGGCCCCAGTACGCGCAGTACACCGCGAGGTGGGGGTCGATACGGCGGCGCAGTTGCAGCCGGTAGTACAGGCGGGTGCGCATGCCGCGGGCGCGCGGGATCCGCTCGGCGGCGGCCGACAGCTTCCGGTTGGCTCCCCGCAGCGCGCGGAACGCGGTGTACGCCCCCGCGGCCAGCAGCCGGTGCTGCACCCCCAGGCTCCCGCCCGGCCTGCGGAACCCGGCCGGCCGGTGGCGCCGGTACAGCGCCGCCGCCCGGCGGAAGAACGGGCGGCGGGCGGAGGCGGGCAGCCGGGCCGGGTGCGCGGCCGTCTTCAGCACGGCGGCGAAGAGCTGGCCGAACAGGTCACCGGCGAAGCCGCGTCCGGCCGCCCCGGTCAGCACCAGATCGGTCATTTCCAGCAGGTCGGCGTGGTGCTCGCCCGGCAGGTTGAGCCGGCTGCCCTGGCGCCGCAGCAGATGCCGTACGACGACCGAGCGCAGGACCGCGACCCGTTCGGCGTGCACGGTGACCAGACCGCCGAAGCCGATGTCCGTGAAGTGCCCGGTGGGGAAGGTGAGTTCGTGCGCGGTGAGGAAGCCGTGCCGGTAGGCCGCGCTCCACACGGGCAGCTGCACGCCGGTGATCTCGGGGGCCTCGGCGGGCGCGAAGGCCCCCTTGGGCGCCTTCGCGAGCAGCGGGGCCGCGGGGTTGGCCGGCTCGCCCTCCCACCACGGGGTCCGCTCGTGCTCGGCGTACAGGACGTCGACCTCGCCCGTCTCGGCCAGCCGGGTCTCCAGGGCGGTCAGCGCGCCCGGCGCGAGGGTGTCGTCACCGTCGAGGAACAGCAGATACGTGCCGGTCGCCGCCCGCATCCCGCTGTCGCGCGCCCCCGCGAGCCCCGCCGACGGAGGCGAGAACACCGGGGTCACCCGGCTGTCCCGCTCGGCGTACCCGGCGGCGAGAGCCCCGGCCGGGGCGTCGGGCGCGTCGCAGACCGGGATCAGCTCGAAGTCGCCGAAGGACTGGCCGAGGACGGAGTCCAGCGCCAGGGACAGCCGGCCTGCGACCCCATGGGAGGGAACGATGATGCTGAAGCGGGGCATTCTGCTCTCTCTGTGTCTGGCTCGGTCGGGTTCCGGCGGGTTCACGCGCGGTTCCGGCAGGCGGTGACGCGGGCTCCCTGGCGGCTGGTGACGCGGGGGTCCGAAGGCTGCGGCACGGTGGCCGGTGCGGGGCGCGGAGGCGTCGCCGCCGCCGACGGCATCGGACGGCGCTCCGCGCGCGGCACGACGGGCGGCACCTGCGTCTCGTCCAGCACGGCCCGCCGTACGACGCGCTCGGCGGCGCGTCCGTCGTCGTAGGGGCACAACCGCTCGCGGAACGCGGCGCGCAGCTGGCCGGACGGGAGCCGTGCCAGTGGTCGGTGGCCGGTGGCCGGTGGTGAAGATGTCGACCAGTTCGTCCTCGCTGCGGGCGACCGCGCCCGGCGGGAAGGCGCGCACGTCGAAAGAGGTGCCGCGGGCCGCCTCGTGGACTGCCCGGTCCTCGGCGTGGACGACGATCGGGCGGTCCGGGCCGGCGCAGGACTGGGACAGCACGGATCCGAGGCACTCGCGCAGGTACGCCTGAACCTTGTGCGCGGGGACGATGACACTGAACCTGGGCAAGGCACATCCATGGGTCGGCGCGGACGACAGGGCCTGGTCCGGGCAACGGCCGATGGAGTGACTTGGTTACGTTCGTCTACGGCATCCGGGGGACACCGGGTGAACGGCGGGGGGCGGGCCGATGGCACCCACCCCCCTTGCCGTACCGCCTACTTGACCGCGCCGGCCATGACGCCGGACACGAACTGCCGCTGGAACGCGAAGAACACGGCCAGCGGGACCACCATCGAGATGAACGCGCCGGGTGCCAGCACGTCGATGTTGTTGCCGAACTGCCGTACCTGGGTCTGCAGGGCGACCGTGATCGGCTGGCTGTCGGCGTTGGTGAACACCAGTGCCACCAGCATGTCGTTCCACACCCACAGGAACTGGAAGATGCCGAGGCTCGCGATCGCCGGGCCGCCCAGCGGCATCACCACCCGGGTGAACAGGCGCAGCTCACCGGCGCCGTCCAGCCGGGCCGCCTCCAGCAGCTCGCGCGGGATCTCCGCGAAGAAGTTCCGCAGCAGGAACACCGCGAAGGGCAGACCGAAGCCGACATGGAAGAGGATCACCCCCAGGACGGACCCGAACAGGCCGACCTTGCCGAACAGTTCGGCGATCGGGATCAGCGCCACCTGTACGGGCACCACCAGCAGGCCCACCACGGCCAGGAACCACCAGTCCCGGCCCGGGAACTCCATCCAGGCGAAGGCGTATCCGGCGAGCGAGCCGATGACGACGACCAGGACCGTCGCCGGGACGGTGATCAGCACCGTGTTGAAGAGGGAGCTGGTGATGTCGCCGTTCTCCAGCAGCTTCTGGTAGCTGTCCACGGTGAGCTGGGACGGCTCCGCGAACACCTTCCACCAGCCGCTCGCGCTCATGTCCTCAGGGGAGCGCAGCGAGGAGATCAGCAGCCCGATCGTCGGCACCAGCCAGAACAGTCCGACCAGGATCAGGAAGACCCGGACGGCACCCCCGCTGATCTTCTCGACGATCCGCCCGCCCAGCGAACGCTCGGCCTTCACCGACTCGACGGGAGCCTTCGTCGACAGCTGCCCGCTCATCGCCCGACCTCCCGCCGCAGCCGGCGTACGTTGCTGCGCTCACCCGGGGGACGACCCCCGGGCCCCCAGCAGATCGACAGCTGCCCGCTCATCGCCTGACCTCCCGCCGCAGTCTGCGCACGTTGAACCACATCACCGGGATCACCAGCAGCAGCAGGAACACCGCGATGGCGCTGGCGATGCCCGGCTGGTCCTCGGAGAAGCCCTTGCGGTACAGCTCCAGGGCCAGCACGTTCGCGTCGTCCTGGGAGGAGCCGGGGGCGATGATGAAGACCAGGTCGAACACCTTCAGCACGTTGATCATCAGGGTGACGGTGACCACCGCGAGGACCGGCGCGAGCAGCGGCACGGTGACCCTGCGGAACACCTGCCACTCGTTCGCCCCGTCCACCCGGGCCGCCTCCAGGAGTTCCCGCGGCACGCTCGCGAGCCCGGCCGCGATCAGCACCATCGCGAACCCCGCCCACATCCAGATGTACGACCCGATGATGGCCGGTGTGACCAGCGAGGGGCCGAGCCAGTCCAGGCCGTTGTACGCCTCCTTGAAATTGCTCGCGGGCAGCCGCAACTGCGCCCCGTCGGCCGCTTCGGGCAGGCTGAAGGTGCCGTCACCGGCGGCGGTCGTCGAGGCCACGACCTTGCCGTCCTTGACCGCCTCGATCCGCATCCCCGCATAGCCCAGCTCGGACGGGTCGGGGGCGCCGAGCGTGCCGACGCCCTTGCCGCGGGTGAAGTCCTGCCAGGTCGTGCCGGTGACCCTGCCCGGCTCGGACGGGGCAGGCGCGGCCTTCTGCGCGCTGTCGGGCATCTGGTCCGGGGGCACGCCGACCAGCGGGAGGGAGACCGGATCGCCCGCCCGGACCGGCTCCCTGGTGAGGAAGGCGCCGCCCTGCGCGGACTCCAGCGGCGACTGCCGGCCCGGGTGGGCCTTGGGGAACGCCGAGGACTGCGCGAACGAGTCGTGCACCCCGACCCACACCGCGTTGGCGACGCCCTTGTCCGGGTCCTGGTCGTAGACCAGGCGGAAGATGATGCCGGCGGCGAGCATCGAGATCGCCATCGGCATGAAGACGACCAGTTTGAACGCCGTGCCCCAGCGGATCCGTTCGGTCAGCACCGCGAAGATCAGACCGAGCGCGGTCGCCACGGTCGGCGCGAACACCACCCACAGGACGTTGTTCTGCAGCGCCGTGCGGATGCCGTCGTCGGTGAAGAGGGCCTTGTAGTTGTCGATTCCGGCGAATCCGTCGCCGGACTGGTCGTAGAAACTGCGCACGACCGAGTACCCGATCGGGTAGACCACGAGCGCGCCCAGCAGCACCAGGGCGGGCAGCAGGAACAGTGCCGCCACGGTCCTGCGGGTGCCGGTCACGCTTTTGCGGACACGAGGAGGGGCGGGGGCTCCGGGAGCCCCCGCCGCACCGGCCGATGCCATGACCGGCTCAGTTCCCGTACGCCGCTGCCGCGTCCGACTCCAGCTTCGCCTGGATGCCGGCCACGTCCGTCGGGTTCTTCAGGAAGTCCTGGAGGTCCTTCCACTCGCCCTTGCCGGGCGTGCCGCCGAAGGCCTGCGGGGCCTGGTCCGACATGTCGAAGCGGAAGTCGTCGCCCGCCGCGACCAGCGCCTCGGCGATCCTGCGCTGCACGTCGTTCGGATACGCCGCCGGGTCGACGTTCTTGTTCGGCGAGAGATAGCCGCCCAGCTTCGCCTGGATCTCCGCGGCGTCCGGCGAGGCCAGGAAGGTCGCCAGCGCCTGCGCGCCCTGCGAGTCCTTCAGGATGACCGCCGCGTCACCGCCGGAGACCACCGGCGCGGTGTCGCCGACCTTCGGGAACGGGAACACCTTCGCGTCCGTGCCCACCTTCGCGTCCGTCTGCGCGATGTTGACCTGCACGAAGTCGCCCTCGTAGACCATCGCGGCCTTGGGCTGGTCACCGCCGGTGAAGGTCTGGGTGACGGCGTTCGGGAACTGCGTCTGCAGGGCGCCGTCGGCGCCGCCCGCCACGTAGTCCTTCTTGCCCCAGATCTGCGCGAGCGTGGTCAGCGCCTCCTTCACGGAGGGGTCCGTCCACTTGATCTCGTGCCTGGCCAGCTGGTCGTACTTCTCCGGGCCGGCCTGGGAGAGGTACACGTTCTCGAACCAGTCGGTCAGCGGCCAGCCGTCCGCGCCCGGGATGGAGAAGGGGGTGACGCCGGAGTCGTAGACCGTCTGGGCCGTCGACAGCAGTTCGTCCCACGTCTTGGGCTCGCTCGCGCCCGCGTTCTCGAAGACCTTGGCGTTGTACCAGATCAGCGACTTGTTGGCCGCCTTGTAGTAGACGCCGTACTGCTCCGAGCCGACCTTGCCGATGTCCTGCCAGCCCTGCGAGTAGTTCTTCTGCAGTTCCTTGAGGGCCTCGGGGCCCAGCGGCTTGGCCCACTTCTTGTCCACGGCCTGCTTGATGGCGCCCGGCTGCGGCAGCATCGCCACGTCCGGGGGCTGACCGCCCGCGATCTTCGACCCGAGGAAGTTGATGATCGGGTCCTGCGCCGGTACGAAGGTGACCTTCGCGCCGGTGCGTTTCTCGAACTCGGCCAACACCTGCTTGAAGTTGGCCTGTTCCGGGCCCGTCCAGACGGCCGCGACCTCCAGCGTCGTGCCGTTCAGTTTCGGGAGGGTCAGGGCGTCGCCGGACGCCTTCGTGCCGGTGGGCTCGTTTCCGCCGCTCTTGTCGTCGTCGCTGCCGCACGCGGTGAGCGAGAGCGCGAGGGCTCCCGCGAGTACCGTGGCGGCCGCCTTCACGGTCCTGCGTGTCCGGATGGTGTTGCTCGTGCTGCGCATCACTGCCCCGTTCTTCGTTCCTCGTCGAACGATCGAGCGCTGTCCCGTGGCACTGGTCTACGCCGGGTGCGCAGGGTCGGCAAGTGCGCATGCGGTGTCGACCGGGGGATCGTGACCGCGTCGTAACGCCCTCCTCAAACCCCGCACGGGCTCGGGCCTGTCCGACAATTCCCGTCGTCGCCCGGAGGGCGGCCGCGCGGCGTCAGGTGCGTGCTCTCGAAGCGCCGGGCGTAGACCCTCGTACTGGACGTACTGGGGTCTGCGCCCGGTGCGGCGAGTGGGGGCACCTCCCACGCCCTCAAGGCAGTGGGGGAGGGTGCATGGCGTCGCGCGGCAGACGGGAACTGTCAGACAGGCCCAGGCCCGCGCTCAGAGCAGGGAAGGCACCTCCGCCGCCGAGACCTCGCGGGCCGCCCGCTCCAGGGCGCTGGCCAGGAGGGCGAGGTCGGTGGGGCCGTTGCCCAGTTCACGGACGGGTCTGCGGGTCGGCGGATCGCCCATGCGCTGCCACTCCAGGGGGACCACCGTGGGGCGCAGGGTCGCGGTGCGCGGGATACGGCCCGTCACCCGACCGCCCTGGAACGGGGTGAGCCGGCCGTCCGCGCCCCGGAGCCGGCCGCGGCCGGGAGCCGGTTCGTCCGCGCCCGCGCCGGGTGCTTCCAGGGCGACCCGCAGAGTGGCCTGCCGCGAGGGCTCCGAATCCGCCGTACGGCCGCCCGGACCGGTCGCGGCCACCAGGTGCACGCCGAGCCGCTCGCCCTCGCGGGCCACCGCCTCCAGCGCGCGCATCACCGAACCCGCGGCGGGACGGCCGGGCGAACCGAGGGCGGGGGAGACCAGGGCGTCCAGGTCGTCCACCACGACGACCAGGCGGGGCAGCGGAGGGGGCGCCTCCGTCCGCCGGCGGGCCGCCGCGCCGGGGCGCAGCCGCAGCGTCGAACTGGGCGGGGCGTCGAGGTCGGCGGCGCCGCCGCCCCCGCCGACCGGCTGGCGCTGCGGCACGATACGGCCCGACACCGCGCGGTGCGTGTGCCACTCGGCGAAGTCCGACCGCCCGAGCAGCTCGGCCCGCCGCTTCAGCTCGGCGCTCAGCGACTGCGCGAACTCCCGCATCCGGACCGGGTCGTTGGCGGTGAGATGCGTGGTCACATGCGGTACGTCCGTGCAGACCCGCAGGCCTTCGCCGTGACCGGCGCCCGCCTTGCCGACGGTGTCCCGGCCGTCCAGCAGGACGATGCCGAGCCGGTCGGGGCGCTCGGCGGCGGCCAGCGAGGCGACGACCGCCCGCAGCAGCTCCGTACGCCCGCTGCCCGGCGGGCCCTCGATCAGCAGATGCGGGCCCTCGGCGGACAGGTCCACGCCGACGGGGCCGCGCGGGCCGGCGCCCAGTACGGCCGAGACCCGGCCGCCGAGCGCCTCGGTGTCGTCGCCGGCGTCGGCCCAGCGGGCCATCAGGGAGGCTGGGGTCGCGCGCGCCAGGCCCAGCTCGTCGAGGAGACGGGCCGACTGGGGCAGCGGGGCGGACACGCGCGCGGGGCGGTCGCCGCCGGGGGCGGTCTCGGGGCGCAGCGGTGCCAGGGCCCGCGCGAACCGCTCCGCCCAGGCCGCGGAGACCGCGTCGACGGCGCCGACCGTGCCATGCCCCACCGGGCCGGGCCGCTCGGACTCCGACCCGGCCGGGGCGACCCGCAGCAGCCGCAGCGCGGTCGCCACGTCTCCGCTGAGCAGCGCCACGGCCCCGCAATCGCGGAAGGTGGGCGCCGCCGCACAGGCCGCCTCGTACACGTCGGTCACCGGCGCGGCGGGGGAGGCTGCGGGTGTCTCGGCCAGGCAGACGACATGGATCCCGGCCCGCGGACCGGCCGTCGCCAGCCGGGCGGTCGCCTCGCGCAGGTCGGCACCGCCGGGGTCGCCGTCCACGACGAGGACGGTGTACGGGCCCGGGAAGCCGTCCCCGGCGTCCTCCGCCACCGCCCACGACGGGCGATGGGGTGTGCCGCGCGGGGCGGGCACGGGCGCCGGGGCCGCCGCGCCGTCCGTCAGACGGTCCTCCAGGCGGCGCAGCAGTTCGTCGGTGCGGGCGGTGGCCTGGTCGCGGTCGTGGGCGAGGAGGAGGCGGCAGTCCTGCCCGTGCCCCGGCCGCAGCTGCGGCAGCCAGCCCAGCCAGGACCACTCGGCGACCCGCTCCTCCTCGGAACGCGCCCGGTCCGTACTGATCAGGACGATCTCCAGCAGGTCCGGGGAGTGCAGCGCGGCGAGCTGGGCCAGCACGGCGCGGGCCAGCCCGGCCAGCCTCGGGCGCGGTCCGGCCAGGCCCAGGGCGCCGACCTCGCGCAGGCCCGCCGTCACCGGCACCGCCGGCAGCAGCGAACCGTCGGGCGCCGGCCGGTCGGCGGTGCCCAGCCGGACCGTGAGCGTCTCGGGGTGGCCCGGCCGGCGCTCCCACAGGCGTGGGCCCGGACCGAGCGCGGTCAGCAGCAGGGCGGCCGGGTCCGGCCAGGTGTCCGGGGCGGGCGGCACCCCGGCGGGCGGCTCCCACTCGGCCTCGGTCACCTGTTCGTCGTAGGCCTCGGGATCGTCCGTCTCCTGGGGGCCGCCGCGGCCGCCGGCCAGCCGCCGGGCCCAGGCGGACAGGCCGCCGCGCCTGCGCAGGTTCTGGGGGACCTCGGTGCCGCGCAGGGGCGTGCCCTTGCGCGAGGAGCCGCCGCCGTCCTCCGCCACGGTGGGCTGGTGCGGGCCGCGGGCTGCGGACGGGCCGCTGAACGACGGGTCGGTGAAGGGCGGCGGCTCGGTGAACGACGGGTCGGTGAAGGAGCCGAGGCCCGAGCGGCCGCCGTGGGTCGCGCCGTGGCTCTCGATGGGCGGCGCGCTGCCCTGGCCCGGCACCAGGGAGGCCTGCGTGCGCTCGCCGCGGGTGGGCGCGGAGCCGCGCCAGTCGACCGTGCCGTAGGCGTGGCCGGTGGGGGCGGACGGGGTGTCGTCGCCGCTCGCGCGCGCGGGCGGCACGTCGGCGAGGGTGGCGGGTTCGGGCTCCGGGCCCGCCGACGGTACCCGGACGTGTCCCTCCCCGTCGGGTGTCGTGGCCACCCGCGCGGCGGGACCGCCGGGCGGGGCCAGCCGCAGGGCGGACTCGCCGACCCGCAGCAGGGCGCCCGGCGCGAACCGGAGCGGGCGGCTCTGCACGCGTGTGCCGTCGAGGGTGGTGCCGTTGGTGGAGCCGAGGTCGGCGACCGTGACCCGGCCGTCGGCGGAGAGCGTCACCGCGCAGTGCAGGCGGGAGACGTCCGGGTCGTCGAGCGGGACGTCGGCGTCGGCGGAGCGGCCGACGCGGATCTGCCCGCCGTGCAGCAGGTGCACCCCGCCCGCGTCCGGCCCCGCCACCACGTGCAGCCGGGCCGGGGCGTCGTCGACCTCCGGATGCGGCTCGGGGTCGGCCGGGGCGCCCAGACAGAGCACTGCGCCGTCGATCAGAGGGGGTTCACCAAGGGTGCAGCGCTGGGTGTCGAGCCGCTGCACTCCCGCGTACAGCACGGGCTGGGCTCCCCCGGACGGAGCAGTGCCCCCCTCCCCGGAGACCGCCGCGGCCAGAGCGGACGCCACCGCGGCCAGAGCGGTGCCGGCGGGCGCCGTGACCAGCACGTCGCAGCTCGCGGCTCGGCCCCGCGTGTCCCCGGGCGGGCCCTGCGGGTCTACGACGGTCAGCCGGATCTGCATCGCCGTCAGCGGTCCCTTCTGCCCGGGCGCGGACTTTCCCCCACCCCACACGAGCACGTCGGCCAGTACTCCAGGCATCCTCGCACCTGTCACCGACAATGTGTCCGCCACCGAGGAACAAGTGATCTTGATTGGTCGGCTCTGCCCGTAAAAGTGCCTGACCGATGGCTTACGGATGACCACTTGAGATCGGTCACGTCCGCCCTGCGGCAACCAACGGACCGAGGCGAGCGTCTTTCCTTCGAACATGTACGGGGAGGGGCGCGTAACCGTACGTAAGGGCGTACGGAAGGACCATAGGAAGAGGACAGCCCCCTGCCGGGGGCGCAGCACTACAGTGGGTCGGAACAGAGGCAAGCAAGCAGCAGGGAGCGCGTGACGTGCGGCCAGTCGGCAGCAAGTACCTGCTCGAGGAGCCGCTCGGACGCGGCGCCACGGGCACCGTCTGGCGAGCCCGCCAGCGCGAGACCGCGGGCGCCGAGGCGGCCGTGGCCGGCCAGCCCGGCGAAACCGTGGCCATCAAGGTCCTCAAGGAAGAACTCGCGAGCGACCCCGACATCGTGATGCGCTTCCTGCGGGAGCGCTCCGTATTCCTGCGGCTGACCCACCCCAACATCGTCCGGGTCCGCGACCTGGTCGTCGAGGGTGATCTGCTGGCCCTGGTCATGGACCTCGTCGAAGGCCCCGACCTGCACCGCTACCTCCGCGAGAACGGCCCCTTCACGCCCGTCGCCGCCGCCCTGCTCACCGCGCAGATCGCCGACGCCCTCGCCGCGAGCCACGCCGACGGCGTCGTCCACCGTGACCTGAAGCCGGCCAACGTGCTCCTCCTGCAGAACGGCGGGCAGATGCACCCGCTGCTCACCGACTTCGGCATCGCGCGCCTCGCCGATTCCCCGGGCCTCACCCGCACCAGCGAGTTCGTCGGCACGCCCACCTATGTCGCCCCGGAGTCCGCCGAGGGCCGCCCGCAGACCTCCGCCGTCGACATCTACGGCGCCGGCATCCTGCTGTACGAGCTGGTCACCGGCCGCCCGCCGTTCTCCGGCAGCTCGGCCCTGGAGGTACTCCACCAGCACCTGAGCGCCGAACCGCGCCGCCCCTCCACCGTGCCCGAACCGCTGTGGACGGTCATAGAGCGCTGTCTGCGCAAGAACCCCGACGACCGCCCCAGCGCCGAGAACCTCGCGCGCGCCCTGCGGGTCGTCGCCGAGGGCGTCGGTGTGCACGCCAGCTCGATGCAGATCGCCGCCGCCGAGGGCGTCGGCCACCTGCTCGCGCCCGACCCGGCGCCCGCCGCCGTGCCCGGCGGTGCCTACGACCCGAACGCCGCGACCAGCGTCCTGCCGCACACCGCCGGCCCCGGCAACCCGCCCGGCGCCTCCGACGCCACCACCGTCCTGCCGCACACCGGCGGACCGGCGGGCGCGGGCGACCCGACGACCGTCATGCCGCCGGTGCCGCCGCACCAGCCCGGCGGACAGCAGCCCGAGGAACCGCACCCCTGGCAGAACCAGCTGCGCGCGGCCCGCGACCGCAACGAACAGACGCAGGTCCACTACCTCGACCCGAACGAGGACCCGCTGCGCCGCCGCCCCCAGCGGCAGGTCGCCCGCCCCCAGCAGC
>NZ_JARGEF010000206.1:0-14744 GCF_033794725.1 Streptomyces sp. ID05-39B
CCGCTCCACCGGACAGCTCATGCAGCGCGGTCCGCCCCTCCCCCGGCCCAGCTCACTGCCCGGGATCTCTATGACCTCGATGCCCTGCTTGCGCAGATGGGTATTGGTGGTGGCGTTGCGTTCGTAGGCGACGACGACGCCCGGCTCGACCGCCAGGACGTTGCAGCCGTCGTCCCACTGCTCGCGCTCGGCGGCGTGCACGTCCTGGGTGGCGGTCAGCACGCGGATCTCGCTGAGGCCGAGGGCTGCGGCGATCGCGCGGTGCATGTGCTCCGGCGGGTGGTCGGTGACCTTGAGTTCCTTCTCGCCGACGCCGGGTTCGATGGTGTATGAGCGGAGCATGCCGAGGCCCGCGTACTGGGTGAAGACGTCGCCGTCGACCATCGTCATCACGGTGTCGAGGTGCATGAAGGCGCGCCGCTTCGGCATGTCGAGGGCGACGATCGTGGTGGCCGAGCCCGCCGCGAACAGCTTGTGGGCGAGCATCTCGACGGCCTGGGGCGTGGTGCGCTCGCTCATGCCGATGAGGACGGCGCCGTTGCCGATGACGAGGACGTCCCCGCCCTCGATGGTGGACGGGTAGTCGGCCTGGCCCTCCGACCAGAGGTGGAACGTTTCCGCACGGAAGAGGGGGTGGTGGCGGTAGATCGCCTCGAAGTGCACGGTCTCGCGCTGCCGGGCCGGCCAGCGCATCGCGTTGATGGAGACGCCGTCGTAGATCCAGGCGGAGGTGTCGCGGGTGAAGAGGTGGTTGGGGAGGGGGCCGAGCAGGAAGTCGTCCAGTTCCATGACATGGAAGCGCACGGAGGTCGGCTCCGGGTGCGCGTCGAGGAACTCCCTCTTGGTCATGCCGCCGACGAGGACCTCGGCCAGTTCGGGTGCGGGCAGGTTCTGGAAGGCGGCGCGGAGGTGGTCGGTGGCGAGGACGCCGTACTCCTTCTCGTCGAAGACCCGGTCCAGGACGAGCGCGCGGGCCGCCGGGATCTCCAGGGCCTCGGTGAGCAGGTCGCCGAAGAGGTGGACGGCGATACCGCGGTCGCGCAGGACGTCCGCGAAGCCGTCGTGCTCGGCGCGCGCCCGGCGCACCCAGAGCAGGTCGTCGAAGAGGAGGGCGTCCTTGTTGCTGGGGGTGAGCCTTTTGAGCTCGAGATCCGGCCGGTGCAGGATGACGCGGCGCAGCCGCCCGGCCTCGGAGTCGACGTGGAATCCCATGCCTCCATCCTGACCATCGGAACCCGCCTTCACCCGCTCCTGGCCGGATTCCGCCCGACCTTGTTCTCGTCCTCTTGACGACAAGCGGATCTCTCCATTATCGTCTCAGTGACGACAATGGTTCGAAACGAGGGGGACCCCGTGGCCGACATCACCCGGCGCCTGGGCTGGCGCCACCTGCGGGGCGCCCCGACGGCACACATCCGCCACCACCGCTCCGGCACCCTGGTGCACGACGGTCCCGGACTCAGCTTCTGGTTCCGCTCGCTGACCGCCGCGCTCTCCGAGGTCCCGGTGGACGACCGCGAGCTGGCCATGACCTTCCACGCCCGTACAGCCGACTTCCAGGACGTCGCCGTACAGGCGACCGTGACCTACCGGGTCAGCGACCCCGCCGTCGCCGCCGCCCGCCTCGACTTCTCCATCGACCCGGACACCGGCGCCTGGCGCGGCGCCCCCCTGGAGCAGCTCGGCACCCTGCTGACCGAGACGGCCCAGCAGCACGCACTCGACGTGCTCGCCCGTACGCCACTGGCGGAGGCGCTGGTCGACGGGGTGACGTCGGTGCGCGAACGGGTCGCGGCCGGACTGGCGGCCGAACCCCGGCTGCCCGCCACCGGCATCGAGATCGTCGCCGTACGCGTGGTGGCGCTGCGGCCGGAGCCCGAGGTGGAGCGGGCCCTGCGCACCCCGGCGCGCGAACAGATCCAGCAGGAGGCCGACCGGGCGACGTACGAGCGGCGGGCGGTGGCCGTCGAGCGGGAGCGGACGATCGCCGAGAACGAACTCGCCAGCAAGATCGAACTCGCCCGGCGCGAGGAACAGCTCGTCGACCAGCGCGGTACGAACGCCCGCCGCGAGGCCGAGGAGAACGCGGCGGCCGACAAGGTCCGCGCCGAGGCGGAGGCCACCCGGACGGTCCGGCTCGCCCGCGCCGAGGCGGAGGCCGCACGCGAGGTGGGCGAGGCGCGGGCGGAGGCCCAGGCGGCCTGGCTCCGGGTGCACGCGGACGTCGACGTGAGGACCCTGCACGCCCTCACCGGCACCCGGCTCGCGGAGAACCTGCCGCGCATCGACAGCCTGACCGTCTCCCCGGACGTGCTGACCGGGCTGCTGGCCAAGCTGGGAGCCTCGCAGTGAGTCTCGCCCCGCGGGCCGTGCTGGTCCACCGCACCACGGAGTACGAGGAGTTGGTGGCCCGGCACGGCACGCACGGCCAGGCCGCCTTCTTCCTCTCCTCGCGGGGCCGCGACATCGAGGAGATCGCCGAACGCCACCGCCGCACCCGGCGCGCACTGGCCGAGGTGACGGCGGCCGTCCCGCTGACCTGGCGTCAGACACGCGTGGAGCGACGGGACCTGGACCGGTTCCTGTTCGGACCCGAGGACGTGGTGGTCGTGGTCGGCCAGGACGGGCTGGTGGCCAACGTCGCCAAGTACCTCGCCGGGCAGCCGGTGGTGGGCATCGACACGGACCCCGGCCGCAACCCGGGCGTCCTGGTCCGCCACCGGCCCGCGGACGCCGCAGCGCTGCTCGCCGCCACCGCGGGCGTCGAGGAACTGACCATGGTGGAGGCCGTCGCCGACGACACCCAGCGGCTGGTCGCCCTCAACGAGATCTACCTCGGCGCGGCCGGCCACCAGACCGCCCGGTACCGCCTGGGCCTCGACGGCGACGGGGGTGCCGCCGAGGCCCAGGCCTCCTCCGGAGTGCTGGTCGGCACCGGCACGGGGGCCACCGGCTGGATCCGCTCGGTGTGGCAGGAGCGGGGCGGAGGGCTACGGCTGCCGGGGCCCACGGAGGAGCGGCTCCTGTGGTACGTCCGGGAGGCGTGGCCCTCGCCCGCGACCGGGACGTCTCTGGTCGCGGGGGAACTCTCGTCGGCGGGGCGGCTGACGCTGACCGTCGAGTCGGAGCGGCTGATCGCCTTCGGGGACGGGATCGAGAGCGACGCGGTGGCACTGACGTGGGGTCAGCGGGTGACGGTGGGGGTGTGCGGGGAGCGGCTGCGGCTGGTGGTGGGCTGAGGCGGGGGTCTTCTCGCCCCCGCCGTCCCGTCCCGGGGGCCAGCCCCCGAACCCCCGCTCCTCAAACGCCGGAGGGGCTGAGTTTCACAGCCGTGGGTCCACCGGCTCCGACTCCAGCGCCAGCACGCCGAACACCGCCTCGTGGACGCGCCACAGGGGCTCGCCCTCCGCCAGCCGGTCCAGGGCCTCCAGGCCGAGGGCGTACTCGCGGATCGCCAGGGAGCGCTTGTGGTTGAGGAAGCGCTGCCGCAGCCGGGCGAGGTTGTCGGGGCGGGTGTACTCCGGGCCGTAGATGATCCGCAGGTACTCGCGTCCCCGGCACTTGATGCCCGGCTGGACCAGGCGGCCCGCCTCGCTGCGGACCACCGCCTCCATCGGCTTGACGACCATGCCCTCGCCGCCGCGGCCCGTCATCTCCAGCCACCAGTCGACGCCGGCCCGCACCGACTCGGGGTCGGCCGTGTCGACGTACAGGCGTCGGGTGGTGTGCAGGAGACCCGTGCCGTCGTGCTCCACGAGCCGGTCCAGCAGGGCCAGCTGATCGTCGTGGGGCAGGGCCGCGAGGCTGCGGCCCTGGACGGCGAGGATCTGGAACGGTGCCAGGCGGACGCCGTCCAGGCCGTCCGTGGTCCAGCAGTAGCGGCGGTACGCCTCGGTGAACGCCGCCGCGTCCGAGGCACGTTCGCGCTGCCGGGACAGCAGCTCCGACACGTCGACGCCGCGCGCGGCAGCCCCCTCCAGGGCCGCCAGGGCGCCGGGGAAGACCGCGCCGGACGCGGCTCCGACGGCCGCGTACTGCGAGCGCAGCAGCCCGGCCGCCTTCAGCGACCACGGCATCAGCTCCGCGTCCAGCAGCAGCCAGTCGGTGTCGAGTTCGTCCCAGAGGCCGGCCTCGCCGATCGCCGCGCGGACCCGGCCGAGGATCTCCTCGGTGACCGCGACGTCGTCGAAGAACGGCCGCCCGGTGCGCGTGTAGAGCGAGCCGGTCGGCCCCTCCACCCCGAACCGCTTGCGTGCCGTCTCCGCGTCCCGGCACACCAGGGCCACGGCCCGCGAGCCCATGTGCTTCTCCTCGCACACGACCCGCGCGACACCGTCCTCGGCGTACTGCGCGAACGCCTCCGCCGGGTGCTCCAGGTACCCCTCGACCCGGCTGGTCGCCGTCGGCGCCATGGTCGGCGGCAGGTACGGCAGCAGGCGCGGGTCGACGGCGAAGCGGCTCATGACCTCCAGGGCCGCCGCCGCGTTCTCCTCCCGCACCGACACCCGTCCCGCGTGCCGGGTCTCCACCACCCGCCGGCCGTGCACGTCCTTCAGGTCCAGCGGCCGGCCGTCGTGCCCGCCCGGCGCCTCCGCCCGCAGCGGCTTCACCGGCTCGTACCAGACCCGCTCGGCCGGTACGTCGACCAGTTCGCGCTCCGGCCAGCGCAGCGCGGTCAGCTTGCCGCCGAACACGGCGCCGGTGTCCAGGCAGATGGTGTTGTTGAGCCAGCTCGCCTCGGGGACCGGGGTGTGGCCGTAGACGACGGCGGCCCGGCCCCGGTAGTCCTCCGCCCACGGGTAGCGCACCGGCAGGCCGAACTCGTCGGTCTCGCCGGTGGTGTCGCCGTACAGGGCGTGCGAGCGGACCCGGCCCGAGGTACGCCCGTGATACTTCTCCGGCAGGCCGGCGTGGCAGACCACCAGCCTGCCGCCGTCGAGGACGTAGTGACTGACGAGGCCGTCGAGGAACTCGCGGACCTCGGCGCGGAACTCCTCGCTCTCGGCCTCCATCTGCTCGATGGTCTCGGCGAGTCCGTGGGTGTGCTGGACCTTGCGGCCGCGCAGAAAGCGGCCGTACTTGTTCTCGTGGTTGCCGGGCACGCACAGCGCGTTGCCCGACCTGACCATGGCCATCACGCGGCGCAGCACGCCGGGGCTGTCGGGGCCGCGGTCGACGAGGTCGCCGACGAAGACGGCCTGGCGGCCCTCCGGGTGGACGCCGTCGACGTAGCCCAGCTTGCCGAGCAGGACCTCCAGTTCAAAGGCGCAGCCGTGGATGTCGCCGACGATGTCGAAGGGGCCGGTGAGGTGGGTCAGGTCGTTGAAGCGCTTCTCGGTGACGACCGTGGCGCCCTCGATGTCCTCCACGCCCCGCAGGATGTGCACCTTGCGAAACCCCTCGCGCTCCAACTGCCTTATGGAGCGGCGCAGTTCGCGGATGTGCCGCTGGATGACCCGGCGGGGCATGCCGGCCCGGTCGGCGCGGGCCGCGTTGCGCTCGGCGCACACCTCCTCCGGCACGTCCAGCACGATGGCGATGGGCAGTACGTCGTACTGCCGGGCCAGGTCGATCAGCCGGCGCCGGGAGTCCTGCTGCACGCTGGTCGCGTCGACGACGGTGCGCCGGCCGGCCGCGAGGCGCTTGCCCGCGATGTAGTGCAGGACGTCGAAGGCGTCCCGCGAGGCGCTCTGGTCGTTCTCGTCGTCGGCGACCAGGCCGCGGCAGAAGTCGGAGGAGATGACCTCGGTGGGCTTGAAGTGCCGCCTGGCGAAGGTGGACTTGCCCGACCCTGAGGCGCCGACCAGCACGACGAGGGAGAGGTCGGTGACGGGCAGCGTGCGGCCACGCTTGGGGGTTTCGGATACCTGGGTGTCGCTCATGCTGCCTTCGCCTCCTTCTCGTTCGGGGTGGCCGGGGTCGGCGTCGCGGTCGGGGTCGGGGTGGTTGTGGTCGGGGAAGCCGTGTCCACGGAGGCTGTGCCCATGGAGAAGACGGCCATCTGGGTCGGGGGTCCGACCTCGGGGTCGTCCGGGCCGACGGGCACGAAGTCCACCTCGTAGCCGTGCCGTCCGGCGACCTCGGTGGCCCAGGTGCGGAACTGCGCGCGCGTCCACTCGAAGCGGTGGTCGCCGTGCCGGACGTGGCCGGCCGGGAGGGTCTCCCAGCGGACGTTGTACTCGACGTTCGGGGTGGTCACCAGAACCGTGCGGGGCCGGGCCGAGCCGAACACCGCGTACTCCAGGGCGGGCAGCCGCGGCAGGTCGAGGTGCTCGATCACCTCGCTGAGCACGGCCGCGTCATAGCCCTTGAGCCGGGAGTCGGTGTAGGCGAGCGAGCCCTGGAACAGGGTGACGCGGGAGGCCTGCCGCTCGCCCATGCGGTCCAGCTTGAGCCGCCGGGAGGCGATGGTCAGGGCACGCATCGACACGTCGACGCCGACGATCTCGGTGAACCGCGGGTCCTTCAGCAGTGCCTGCACCAACTGGCCCTGGCCGCAGCCGAGGTCGAGGACGCGGGCGGCACCGGACTCGCCGAGCGCGGCCATGATGGCGTCCCGGCGCTGCACGGCGAGCGGGGTCGGCTTCTCCTCGGTCTCCGCCTCCGCCTCGACCGCGTTGTCGATCTCCTCGACCGCGCTGTCGTCGGTCTCGGCGAGCCGCACCAGCTCCAGGCGCTCCATCGCCTGCCGGGTCAGCGACCAGCGGCGCGACAGGAACCGGCTGGTGATCAGCTTCTGTTCGGGGTGGCCGGGCAGCCAGCCGTCCCCGGCGCGCAGCAGCTTGTCGACCTCGTCGGGGGCGACCCAGTAGTGCTTGGCGTCGTCGAGGACGGGCAGCAGCACGTACAGGTGCCGCAGTGCCTCGGCGAGCGTCAGCGTCTGGGACTCCAGCAGGAGACGCACGTACCGGGAGTCGCCCCAGGCGGGGAACTCCGTGTCCAGCGGGACCGGTTCGGCGCTCACCGTCCAGCCGAGCGGCTCGAACAGAGCCCGTACGAGGTCGGAGCCGCCGCGCGCGGGCAGCGCGGGC
The DNA here is from genome assembly GCF_033794725.1 of Streptomyces sp. ID05-39B. Lineage (NCBI taxonomy): Bacteria > Bacillati > Actinomycetota > Actinomycetes > Kitasatosporales > Streptomycetaceae > Streptomyces > Streptomyces sp. ID05-39B. The sequence goes on from NZ_JARGEF010000206.1 coordinate 7,032, forward strand.
ACCTCGATGCGCAACGGGCGTGCCTGCGCGGGCAGTTCGGGCTTCGCCGTGCAGACGCCGCGCATGGCGCTGGAGAAGACGGCGCTCAGTGCGACCGCGAGCAGCGAAGAGGCCGCGTACGGGCGGTCGTTGACGTACTGCGCGAGGGCCGCGTCAGGCGCGCCACCGCGGCCCTTGCCCTTGCCCCGGCGGACCAGCGCCACGGCATCGACCTCCAGCAGCAGCGCCGCCGTGCAGCGTTCGGCGTCGGCCTCTGGGTAGAGGACGTGCGCCTTGCCGTAGGAGGTGGAGAACGCCTGCGATTTCTCGGGATGCTTGTGGAGCAGGAAGCCGAGGTCGGTGGCGGGGCGTTCGCGGGTGCCGGTGGTGGTGATCGTCAGGAACACGGTGGTTGCCTCGAAAGGGTTCGGAAGGAGCGAAAGCGCTGGTAGTGCGCCTGCGCGCCCCTCCAACGTACAGACAGGGGCGCACCGGCACCCAGGATTTTCCCCGGACTACTCCGCCGCCCTCTTCCACGGCCGGACGCCGAGCTTGCCGGTCGTGCCGAGGTCCAGTCCCGGCGTCACGACGACCGGGTCGGCGCCCTCCTTCGCCCGAACTCGGACATAGGGGACGTTCACCGGCGTCCCCAACTCGGTGGTGTTGCGCCACACCAGGCTCGCGAGCGCCGTCTCGCCCGGCTTCAGGGTGACGGGCTCGGGCGCCTCGTCGGGCCCCGCCCCGGTGGTGATCTCGCCGCTGCCCTTGAGGATCTCGACGCCGTCGACCGGCTCGCGGTTGTCGTCGAGCAGCTCCAGGAGCGGGTAGCCGTGGACGGAGTAGTCGCGCGTTCCGCAGTTCTGCAGGTGCAGTCCCACGACACGCAGGCCCATCGCGGCGTCGCCCTGGTCGGCGAAGACGCGGACACCGGAGGCCGGGCAGTCGCCCGTCTCGGCCGGCGCCTCGTCCGCGGGCACCTTGGTGACATCGGAGACCGCGGCCCGCGTGACCGATGACGATCCCGGCGTCACCCCCTCGAGACGGACGGTGCCACGGACGGTCTTCCCCGCTCCGACCGCGGGCACGGTCTCACGCTTGTTCGCCATGACCTCACCGGCACCGTTGGTGAAGTTGACGATGATCGTGTACGTCATCGCCTCGGTGCCCTGGTTGGTGACCTCGTAGGCGGCGGAGATGCCGGAGACGGAGGGCAGCCGGTCGGCGGTGACCGAGAGGCTGCGCTCGGGAGACGGGGAGGGCGACGGGATGGTCACCGAGATGATCCGGACGCCGTCGATGCCGGGGTCGTTCACCTGGGTCGCGGGGGACGGCGTCCCCGCGCCGGGGCCACCGGCCGCGGTGTCGGCACGTTCGGTGCCGCACGCCGAGAGCAACAGGGCGGCGGCGAGGGCCGGAAGGAGGAGGGGGGCGGGTCTGCGCATCCCGTCACCTCATCAGGGGGCCGCCCCGGCGACTGTGGTGGAGGCCATAATTCCGGTCACAGGGCTGTCACAGGTGCCCGCGATCGCTTGCGGTGGCTCACCTTCGCGTCCCGGCGCAACGGACATCGTTGTCCGGTGCGCCGGGACCCGCGCGCCGTGTGCGGTGAGCCGTGCGGCTCACGGGCGTCGTCTACGGCAGCTGCGACTGCACCTGGGCGGAGATGAGTTCCAGGTGGTCCAGGTCGTGCAGGTCGAGGACCTGGAGGTAGAAACGGGTGGAGCCGGCCTCGGCGTAGCGGCCGATCTTCTCGACGACCTCGGCCGGGGTGCCCGCCAGGCCGTTCTCCTTCAGCTCGTCGACCTCGCGGCCGATCGACGCGGCCCGGCGGGCGACCTCCTGGTCGTCCTTGCCGACGCAGACCACGAGGGCGCTGGAGCAGGTGAGGGCGTCGGCGGCGCGTCCGGCCTTCTCGGCGGCGGCACGGACCCGGCCGAACTGCCGCTCGGTGTCCTCCACCGAGCTGAACGGCATGTTGAACTCGTCGGCGTAGCGGGCGGCCAGCCGGGGCGTACGGCTAGCGCCGTGACCGCCGATGAGTACGGGGATCTTCGCCTGGGCGGGCTTGGGCAGGCCGGGCGAGTCCTTGAGCTGGTAGTGCTCGCCGTCGAAGTCGAAGGTCTTGCCGGCGTCGGTGGCCCACAGTCCGGTGACGATCTCCAGCTGCTCCTCCAGGCGGCCGAACTTCTCCTTCGGGAAGGGGATGCCGTACGCCGCGTGCTCCTCGGCGAACCAGCCCGCGCCCAGGCCGAGTTCGACGCGTCCGCCGGACATCTGGTCGACCTGGGCGACCTGGATGGCGAGCACGCCGGGCAGCCGGAAGGTGGCGGCGGTCATGAGCGTGCCGAGGCGGATGCGCTTGGTCTCCCGGGCCAGTCCGGCGAGGGTGATCCAGGCGTCGGTGGGGCCGGGCAGGCCGTCCGAGTCACCCATCGCCAGGTAATGATCCGAGCGGAAGAAGGCATCGAAGCCAAGGGCTTCGGTGGCCTTGGCCACCGTGAGGAGGGTGTCGTAGGTGGCGCCCTGCTGGGGTTCGGTGAAGATGCGGAGATCCATGTCTCCATCCTGCACGAGCGGGCTCACCCTTCCCGCAACACCCCTTCCCGTGCCGCCAGCTTGCGCAGCATCTCCAGGACCCGGTCCCTGGACTCGTCCGCCGCGTCGATGGCTTCCATGCACTGCCAGTACGTCCCCTCGTCGGCCGCCGAGCTGGCGACTCCGACGAGGGCGATGCCGACCTCGCCGAGCAGGTCGGCCAGGCGCAGGAGGGCCTCGCGGGCGTCGTCCAGCTTGGTGAGCCGGGCGGCGAGCAGGTCCCCGGTGTCGAGGTCCGGGGTGTCCAGCACTCCGCAGCCCCGGCCGGCCAGCTCGGTCAGGCCCAGTGCCTCGCCGCGCAGTTCGGGCGGGCCCGAGACCGCGAGGCGACTGCCGATCGCCTGGGCCAGGGCCTGCGCCTGCCACACCTCGGTCAGGGTCCGTCTCCCGTCGGCACTGCTCGCGAGAGCCCGGCTACTCGTCAGGATGAGCCGCACCGCGTCCATGGGGTGCCCCCGTCTGTCCCGACGTGCTCCGCGCACGTCCACGTCACTTCTTCACTACCTAGAGTGAAGGTCTGTGGGGCGAAAAGCCAGAGGAAGACGGAAATCTGTGGACAACAAATCGGTTTCGGACGGCCGAACGATTACATGGAGTGATAGCGGAGCTGTTGGTTCCCTCGATGCCGACGACGACCGGCTCCACGCCCCGGTCAAGGCGCCGGAAATCGCCGCTCATTGCGGTCGATCTTGGCGTCCAGTGCCGCCAGCGGGTCGATGCCGAGCACCTCGCAGAGCTGCAGCAGATAGGCGAGCACGTCGGCGACCTCGTCGGTCACCCGGTGCGCGCTGTCCGGGTCGTCCATCACGCGCGTCGACTCCTCCGGCGTCAACCACTGGAAGATCTCCACCAGTTCGGAGGCCTCCACACTGAGCGCGGAGACGAGGTTCTTGGGGGTGTGGTAGGGCTGCCAGTTCCGGGCGGCCGCGAACTCGGCCAGCCTGCGCTGGAGCTTCGCCACGTCGAGAGGTTCGGTCACGGCTCCAGGTGTACCACCGTGACCCCGGCCGCCCCCGCGGCCCAGGAGGCGTCGCTCACCGCACCCACACAGCGGATGTGGCCCCGCTCGCTCATCCGGACGGCCAGCCGCAGCAGTTCGCGGCGCTGGCGCGGGTCCAGGTCCCGGTCGAAGCCGTCGGCGAGCACGGTGAGGGCGCGCATCGCGTCCGGCACCTCGCCGGGCGGGTCCACGTCCAGGACACCGGGGCCGGTCAGCAGGACCAGGGTGAGGGCGAGGTGGCGCAGCTCGCCGTCGCCGAGGCGGGCCAGTTCGGTACGCGGCCCCGCGCCCCGGTCTAGCAGGGCACGGACGGTCCCGTCGCCGAGGGGCTCGGCGAGTACGTCGGTCACCGGCCCCGCGCAGCCTGCCCGTACGGCGGCGACGAGCTGCGCGTGCCGCCGTACGCACTCCTCGCGGGTGCGCCACAGGACGTCGGCGAGGTTGTCGCAGCCGCCCAGCAGGTGCCCCGAACCCGTGCGGGCGGGGGCGCGCATCCGGTCGGGCCGAGGGTCGCAGGCGAAGACGGAACGCAGCGCGACCACCATCTGTTCGGCGGCGGCGAGCACCTGGCGCTGTCCGTCGGTCCTGCCGGCCACGCGCAGCGGCAGCAGGGCGGTGGCGAGGCGGTCGTCGGGCAGCGGGGCACGGGTGACCGACGAGGAGCCCGCGGTGTGCCAGGCGGCCTGCACCGTGCCCCGGCCCGGGTCGCGCAGCGCGGTCTCCATCAGCACCAGCCCGCCCGCGCTCAGTCGCTCCCCCACGATCCGCAGCGCCGGTTCGGCCTGCACGGCGACGTCGAGCCGGACCTGCCCCTCGGGTCCGTCGGCCGTGCATCCGATGCGGAACCCGCGCCGTTGCTGGGCGTCGGGCCGCGACCGTTCCGGTACGCAGGCGACCGGGTCCGGGAACACCTCCCAGACCGCGTGGCCGCCCGCGAGCCGGGCCAGCGCCTCGTACGCCCGCAGGGCACTCGTCTTCCCGCTGCCGCTGGGCCCGGCGAAGAGGGTGACCGCACCGAGCGGATGGACGGCCCGCCGATGCCGGGCGAAGGCGGAGAGCCGCAGCTCGGTGAGACCTGGACGGGCGGGGCGGGATGGCTGCCCGACGGGAGGGACGGACCCGGCGGCGGCGCGGGTGGACTGCCCGGCGGGAGGAAGAGGCCCGGCGACGGGCGTAGGCCCGACGGAAGGCAGGGGAACGGAGGAGGGCGAGGACACGGAGGATGTCAGCGGCAGGGCCATATGCGGACCGTAGGACTCCGCCGGACTGGCGAACCGTTCCGCCCCCGTGAGCTTCCTACGAACGGGCGACGGCGCCCGCGGGGCGGCCCCGGTGAGTCTCCGTCACCGCCCTACGCGCCGACTCACACCCCCGCGCCCTCCATGAGCCCGCTCACCTCGGTGCCCGGCGGGGTCAGCAGGAACACGTTGCGGTCGACCCGGTGCATCCCGCTGGCGAGGCCGAAGACCACGCCGGTGGAGAAGTCCAGGACGCGCTTGGCGACGTCCGTCTCCGCGCTGCTCAGGTCGAGCAGCACCGGGATGCCCGCCATCAGCGTCTCGGCGACCTCGCGGGCGTCGGCGAAGACATTGACCCGCAGGACGACGAAACGCCGCCGGGTCTCCGTCTCCGCGTCCGGCAGCGAGCGGTGGCTCACCGCCGACGGCCAGGCGTCCCGGCCGCGCAACGGAACGACCTGAGCGAGCCCTTCCCACTGTTCATCGGTGACGTCGTAACGGTTCACCGGCACCCCCCGAACTGACTCGCTTTCACTGCCTGCACCAGCCATTCTTACGCCAAGTCACCCGTTCGGCCCAACAGCGACACGGTCCGCGACAGCCTCGGGAGCAACCGGGCGGCTCCTCACCCACCTCACTCCGCGGTCCTCCCCTCCGCGGCCACCCGGCTCACCGGCCCCGATTACCGTCCGGTGCCGTGCACTTGGCAGGAGCCGCGCCGGTGACACCTGCGCGGCGGACCCGGCCGGCCGGGTCGTCCGCTCTCTCCGAGATTCGGTGGATTCCGTGGCTCTGGCGCGGGCTCTGGCGACCGGCGCGCTCGTCACCGGAGTGGTCCGCAGTGGTCGTGCCGTGGGCGGCTGCCGGTGCTGTGGTGGCCGACGGCGACCGGTGATGGTGGTGCGCCGACGGCGATCCGGCGGAGCGGGCGGCTGCGCCCGGAGGGGGTGGCGGGCGAGCGGCCGGCGCACCGGATATGGCGCCGGCCGGGTGCCTGGGCGCGCGCCTGCGCCGGCGACGACTCCCCTGGTTCTCCGCCCGGTTCCTGCCGACCGGCCTTCGCGCGGCGCGCCGGGGCGCCCTGGGCCCGCGAGGCGCGGCAGCAGGCGCGCCCTGTTCCTGGCCGCCGGGGGTGCCACCGCCCTGGGCGCTGTTGGCGAATCCCCGCGGCGGACGCTATTGGCAGATTCGGGCCGGCGAACTGCCGGTTCTACGGCGTTTCTCTGGCCTCAATCTGCCAATTGCTCGGCCTGAGGGGATGCGCCGACAGCGTCCACCCCGGCAGCGGCCCCCTCGGCGCACCGGCCTGAGAGCGCGCGGCGTCCCGCCCTGCCGGCGACGGCCGTACGAGCGTCTCCCCGCACGCCACGAACTGCACGCCGCCGACCGGTGCCGCCGACCGGCGCTACGGGCCTTCGCGCTGCGGGCCTTCGCGTCGCGGGCCTCGCCTCGACACCGCGGACGCCGTCGAGCACGGCCGTGGGCGACACGCCCGTGGGCAGCGCCGTATCGGCTGAGGCGTCAGCCGGTCGTGCGGGTGAAGCGGAGGGACATGGCGACCGTGGTCAGGCCGCGGATCATGCCCATCTGGTTCCAGCCCATGCCGAACTCGTCGCGGTCCACGGTGAATTCGCCGTCCAGCGTGAGCGCGTCGGCGTCGGTGCCCACCAGGTGCGCCGTGAAGGAGAGCGGCCTGCTGATGCCCCGCACGGTCAGCTGGCCGACGACGTGTACGGCGTCGCCGTCGCGGAGTTCCGCGCTGCGGGCGGCGAAGGTGATCTGGGGGTGGTGGTCGGCGTCGAAGAAGTCGGCACCGCGCAGATGCGTGTCCCGCTTGGCGTTCTTGGTGTCCAGGGAGGCCACGTCGATCGTGACGGTGCCGACGGCGGACCCGTCCGAGCGGACCTCGCCCTGGCCGGCCACGGCGGTGAAGGTGCCCTTGACCGTGACCAGGTTCCACATCGTCTTGTGCCGGAGCGCGACGGTGGAGGCCCCCGCGTCGAGCTGCCACAGTCCGGTTTCCACGGCGACGGTCATGGTGTTCTCCTGCTGTCGATTGCTGACGTTGTCGTCATTGCTGCCAGTGCGCGCGGTGATCCAAATTTGGATGACCACCGACTCGACGGTAGCGGGTCATCCAAATCTGAACAACCCCGCTCGCGTTTCTTCTCCAAATTTGGACGACAGGTACACTCAAAACATGGCCGAGCCCGAGGAGAAGAGCACTGACCTGCCGGAATGCCCGTCCGCACGGGGCACCGGCCTGCTGCCTCAGGAGTTGCGGGGCTGGATGGTGATGCTCGCCGCGGTGGGCGCGGTGGAGCAGCGCCTGCGGTCGGTCCTGAAGGAACGGCTCGATGTCTCGCACGACGAGTTCCTCGTGCTGTGCCTGCTGGCGGAGCAGCCCGAGGAGGGGCTGCGGATGACCCGTGTCGCGGAGTTGCTGGGCCGCCCGAAGACCCGGCTCACCTACCAGGTCGCCTGCCTCCAGCACGCCGGCCTCGTCACCCGTAGATCGGTCTGCGGCGACAAGCGGGGCGTGGAGGTGGCCCTCACCGACAAGGCCCGCCTGCTGCTCCACGAGACGTCCGACGCCTTGACGGAGACGGTCTCCGAGGCGCTCGCGCATGTCATCGGCCCTGAGCAGCGCGAGGCGATGTACGGCCTGCTGCCGGGGCTGGACGCGGCGGCGGGGGCGACGGCGAGGAAGACTGCCGGAACAGCGGCGGAGACGGTCCCGGCCGACGCGCCGGGGGCCGCGGGGGCCACGGAGGCCGTACCGGACACGGCGGCGCAGGCCGGAAGGGACGAGACACCCGAGGACGCCGTCCGGGCCCGCGCGGGCGACTGACCGCCGACGAGCACCGAGTCGCCCCACGTCCGCCGCCCCCCGCCCTCCCC
>NZ_JARGEF010000207.1:0-14706 GCF_033794725.1 Streptomyces sp. ID05-39B
CCACCGGACCCGCCACTCGGCGCACCCGAGGGAACAGCGGTCGGCGCGCCGGTGGGTACCCCGGCCGCGCTGCCGGTGGGGGCACCCGTCGGGGCCCCCGAGGCCACGGCCCCGGCTGACGCCCCGGCAGGCGCACCGGACGGCGCCCCCGAAGGCACCCCGCTCGACCGCCCGCCGGGCATCCCGCTCGGCGCCCCACCAGGCCCCTGGCAGGCTTCCTGCCCGCTCGCGCCGCCGTTCGACGAAGCCGAGTCGCCCGAGCCGCAGGCCGCCAGGGCGAACGGCGTGAGCGCCAGCAGGGCGGCCGCGGGGAGGAGACGTACCGGCATGGTCGGCGCACGCTTCATGAGAGACAGCTCCAGAAGGGATGAGGAAGGTCTGAGACCGCCACTCAACCAACGCCGCTTGGGGCTTGCCTGGGACCGCCCTGTCCGCCGCCTGTCCATCGGGTAAAGCGCGGCTCAAGCGTGCGACGCTCGCCGCGCCGCGCCGGTGCCCGACCGGGGCGGCCGTCAGGCCAGCCGTACGCGGGCCAGCTGGCGCGACTGTGCCACCAGCCGGTCCTGGCTGTCCCACACCTCGCCGTCCTCCTCCAGGAAACCGCCCGCGAGGTTGCGGGTGGTGAGCGAGACGCGCACCGGGCCGGGGGCCGGGCGGCAGCGGACGTGCACGGTCAGCTCGATCGTCGGGACCCAGCCGACGACGCCGAGGTCGAAGGCGGTGGGCGGCAGGGCGTCCACCGCGAGCAGCAGGGAGAGCGGGTCTGCGTCACGGCCGTCGGCGAGCCCGAACCAGGCCCGCATCTCGCCCTTGCCGGAGGGCTGTCCGAGCGCCCAGCCGACGGTGGACGGGTCGAGCTTGAGCATCAGCCGTTCGGCGATGGGCTGTTGGTCGGCGTCGGGGGCCGGCCCGTCCTCGGGTCCGAAGCACTGGCCGATCGGCGCGAAGGCGGGCGGCTTCGCGGAGGTGCGGACGTCGTCGGGAAGGGCGTCGAGGTCGCCGTAGGAGGCGAGGACGCGGATCCGTTCGACTTCGCGGCCCTCCTCGTCGTACTGGAAGAGGGAGGCCTGGCCGGTGGAGAGGGTGCGGCCGGCGCGGACGGGCTCGGTGCGGACGACGGCCGGGCCGGGGCGTGAGGCGCTCAGGTAGTGCGCGGTGACGGTGAACGGGTCGCCGTGCGGCAGGGCGTCGGCGAGAGCGCGGCCGAGCACGGCGAGCAGATAGCCGCCGTTGACGGCACCGAAGATGGTCCAGCCGGCCGAGAGGTCGGTGTCGTACACACCGGGCTCGCGGAGGGTGACGGCGGTGTCCCGGTCGAACTCGCTGTCGCCGAGGGCGGCGGGGGCGATGGCTGCTTCAGGCATGCATGAACGGTACAACAGGCAATTACTAAGCGGTAGCTTTTCTCTTTCCTCCTCGCCCAGCCCGTCCGGCGCACCCAGGTGAGGAGCGGGCGGGCGATTTCCCGGTGGGCATCCGCACTCGTCCGTAGACCTCAGGCCTTTGTCTTCCCGCTGCACGGGCAGGAGCCTGACCGGGACTCCGTTCCTGAAGCCACCACAACGACCCGATCGGCGGGCGCGACTCGCTCACCGCGCAGAACCCGGCTCTGCGCCGGGCCAACGACCCCTGCCTGCTGCTGCGCGGGGCCTCCGCCCCGCCCGCCGTCGCGCTGTACGTCTCCGGCCAGCCGCACGACGGGTACGAGGCGGGCCTGGCCCTCCAGCGGCGCGGCGAAGGCCCCCCGACGACCGTGCACGTCGTCCCACCTCCCCAAGAGCGCGGGCGGTCACAACAAGGCGCTGCGGGCGCCCCCAGGTCGCGCCCGTCTTCCACCGGCCGACCACCCGGCTCGACCGGCGGGACGCGGCCGGCGGGGCTACTCCTCCCGCACCGTCGAGCGACGGTTCCACGCACGCGGCGCTCGCCAGTGGAACCGCATCGCGAGCAGCCGGAGGACGAAGGCCGTGAGTGCGGCCACGCCGCTGGCCACGGGGGTGAGGACGTCGTAGCGCAGGCAGACCGCCACCATCGTGGCGCCGACGATCGCCGGGACCGCGTAGAGGTCGCGGTCCCAGCGCAGCAGTGAGGGCACCTCGTTGGCGAGGACGTCGCGCAGCACACCCCCGCCGACGGCGGTGGCCAGACCCAGGGCGGCCGAGGCGGTGAGGCCCAGGCCGTGGTCGTACGCCTTCACCGTGCCCGAGACGCAGAACAGCCCGAGGCCGGCCGCGTCGAAGACGTTCACGCCGGACTGGATGCGCTCCACGTGCGGGTGCAGGAAGACGACGAGGAGGGCGGCGAACAGCGGTGTCAGGAAGTAACCCAGGTCCGTGAAGGCGGCGGGCGGCACGGCCCCGATGATCACGTCCCGGAAGATGCCGCCGCCCAGCGCGGTGACCTCGGCGAGGACGGCGATGCCGAAGACGTCGAAGTTCTTCCGCACGGCCAGCAGCGCGCCGGAGATCGCGAAGACGAAGATGCCGATCAGGTCGAGCGTGTGCTGGACGGATGGGCTGAAGAGTTGCTGGAGCACCTTACTATTCTCACCCAGCACAGAGCCCCTGCCTTACATTGCAAGGCAGGGGCTCGTTTGCTGCCTACTTCTCCTTGGCAGGAGGCTCCTCTTCGGAAGCCGCGGCCTCGGGGGCGTCCGCCTCGGGGGCCTCAGCCTCGGGGACCTCGGGGGTCTCAGCCTCAGCCTCGGCCTCCGCCACCTCCGCCACCTCCGCCGCCACGGCCGCCGACGTCTGTGCCGACTCGGCGAGCACCTCGTCGGCCACCAGCTCCGCCGCCTCCTTCGCGGCGGTCAGCAGGACGATGTCCTGCGGAGCCTGGTCCGCGAAGTTCTCCGGGTGGTGACAGGCGACCTGCTGGCCCGGCCGCAGCTCGACGAGTTTCGGCTCGGTGGTCTTGCAGATCTCCGTCGCCTTCCAGCACCGGGTGTGGAACCGGCAGCCGCTGGGCGGCGAGATCGGCGAGGGCACGTCACCCTTGAGCAGGATGCGCTCGCTCTTGGCGTTCTTGCGCCGCGGGTCCGGGATCGGCACCGCCGACATGAGCGCCTTGGTGTACGGGTGCATCGGCGACTTGTACAGCAGCTCGCGGTCGGCCAGCTCGACGATCTTGCCGAGGTACATCACCGCGATCCGGTCCGAGACGTGCCGGACGACCGAGAGGTCGTGCGCGATGATCACGTACGTCAGGCCCAGCTCCTGCTGGAGGTCGTCGAGCAGGTTCACCACCTGGGCCTGGATCGACACGTCCAGCGCGGAGACCGGCTCGTCCGCGACGACCAGCTTGGGGTTCAGGGCGAGCGCGCGGGCGATGCCGATGCGCTGGCGCTGACCGCCGGAGAACTCGTGCGGATAGCGGTTGTAGTGCTCGGGGTTGAGACCCACGACCGACAGCAGCCGCTGCACTTCCTTCTTGATGCCGCCCTCGGGCGTGACGCCCTGGAGCTTGAAGGGAGCGCCGATGATCGTGCCGATGGTGTGGCGCGGGTTCAGCGACGAGTACGGGTCCTGGAAGATCATCTGCACGTCGCGGCGCAGCGGACGCATGGCGCCGACGCCGAGGTGCGTGATGTCCTTGCCCTCGAACTCGACCGTGCCACCGGTCGGTTCGAGCAGCCGGGTGATCAGCCGGCCCATCGTGGACTTGCCACAGCCGGACTCGCCGACCACGCCGAGGGTTTCGCCGGAGCGGACCTCGAAGTCGATGCCGTCCACCGCGTGCACGGCGCCGACCTGCCGCTGAAGCAGGCCCTTCTTGATCGGGAAGTGCTTCTTGAGCCCGGTCACCTTCAGCAGGACCTCGCCGGGGGCGGCGTCCTTGGTGAGGGTGGCGGCGCCGCCGCTCGGCTCGCCGGTGGTCTGCGCGGGGATGGTCACCGCTTTGTCGTCACTCACAGCTTCGGCGCAATCTCTTCGGTCCAGATACGCTCCCGCTGCTCCTTGCCCAGGTGGCAGGCGGCCCAGTGCCGGCTGCCGACCTCGGCCAGTTCCGGGCGGACCGTGCGGGTGACGTTGTCCTTCGGGAGGTCCGCGTACGGGCAGCGCGGGTTGAAGGCGCAGCCGGACGGGATGTTGATCAGGGAGGGCGGGGAGCCCTTGACCGGGATCAGGCGCTCCTGCTGGTCGCGGTCGAGTCGCGGCATCGAGCCGAGCAGACCCCAGGTGTAGGGGTGACGGGGTTCGTAGAACACCTTCTCGGCGGGGCCGCGCTCGACGCACCGGCCGCCGTACATCACCAGGAGGTCGTCGGCCAGTTCGGCGACGACGCCCAGGTCGTGGGTGATGACGATGACCGCGGAGCCGAACTCCTTCTGGAGATCGCGGATCAGGTCGAGGATCTGCGCCTGGACGGTGACGTCCAGGGCGGTCGTCGGCTCGTCCGCGATGAGCAGCTCGGGGTTGTTCACCAGCGACATCGCGATCATCGCGCGCTGGCGCATGCCGCCGGAGAACTCGTGCGGGTAGTTGTCCACCCGCTTGTCCGGCTGCGGGATGCCCACCCGGTCGAGCATCTCGACCGCGCGGCGCTTGGCCGTCTTCTTGTCGACGTCGTGGTGGATGCGGTACGCCTCCACGATCTGCTGGCCGATCGTGTAGTACGGGTGCAGCGCCGACAGCGGGTCCTGGAAGATCATCGCCATCTGACGGCCGCGCAGCTTGCGTACGTGGTCCGGGTCGGCGGACAGCAGCTCGGTGCCGTCCAGCCAGATCTCTCCGGAGATCTGGGCCTTGCGCTTGCCGTACTGGCCGGCGGTGTGCAGCCCCATGATGCCGAGCGAGGTCACCGACTTGCCGGAGCCCGACTCGCCCACGATGCCGAGGGTCTTGCCCTTCTCCAGCTGGAAGCTGAGCCCGTCGACGGACTTGACCAGCCCGTCGTCGGTCGGGAAGTGCACTTTCAGGTCGCGCACTTCGAGGAAGGCGCTCGGCGCGGGCGAGGCGGCGGTGGGTTCGCCCACAGCCGCTCCGCTCTTGCTGAGGTCGGTCATGTGAGCCTCACTCGGGGGTCGATCACGGCGTACAGGATGTCCACCACGAGGTTGGCGACGAGCACCGCGAGGGAAGTGATCAGGGTGACGCCCAGGATGATGGGCAGGTCCTGGTTCTTGATGGCGTTGAGCACCGCCTGGCCGAGGCCGGGAAGGTTGAACGCCGTCTCGGTCAGGATCGCGCCGCCGATGAGGGCACCGAGGTCCATGCCCAGCATGGTCAGCAGCGGCGTCATGGTGGAGCGCATGGCGTGCTTGCCGATGACGGTCCGCTCCTTGAGGCCCTTGGCGCGGGCGGTGCGGATGTAGTCCTCGCCGAGGATCTCCAGCATGGTGGCCCTGGTGATGCGGGCGTACATCGCCGCGTACAGGAACGCCAGGGTGATCCACGGCAGGATCATTCCGCCGAACCAGCCGGAGAAGCTCTCGTCCAGCGGGACGAACTGGCCGTCGAACAGGTCCAGTCCGTACACGAAGATCGACAGCGCGACCATGCCGGTGAAGTAGATCGGGAGGGAGACGCCCGACAGCGCAATCACCATCGCGCCGCGGTCCCACAGACTGCCCCGCTTGAGAGCGGAGAGCACACCCGCCGAGACGCCGAGGATCAGCCACAGCACGGCTGCGCCCAGCGCGAGGGCCAGGGTCACCGGGAAGCGGTCGGTCAGCACCGGCCACACGGCCTGCTCGCTGCGGAAGGAGTAGCCGAAGCAGGGCGCGGCGCACTGGATGGAGTCGCCACCGCCCGTGTAGGTGCGGCCGGCGAAGATCCCCTTGAAGAACTCCCAGACCTGGGCGTAGATCGGGTCGCCCAGACCCAGCTTCTCGCGCACACCCTCGACCGCGGCCGGGTCGGCCTGCTTGCCCACGAAGCTCAGGGCGATGTCGACGCCCGCCCACTTGGGGATGAGGAAGAAGATGCCGAAGACCACCATGACGATGACCACAAGCATCACTACGGCGGCGAACAGCCGCCTGATGAGGTAAGCGAGCACAGCTCTCGGCCCGCCGCGGACCGCGGGCCACCGGAGGTCTTCCGGTGGCCCGCGCTCCCGCTGCGCCGGCCTTCACCTGCCTTTCGTGCCGTTCGGCGGGTGTGCCGGGACTACTTCTTCGGGTTCTTCAGACCGAGGTTGACGAAGTCGTACTGACCGCTGTAACCGTCGGTGGTGTAGACGTTCGCCAGGTTGTCCGAGCGCCAGTTGATGAACCGCTCGAAGACGAAGGGCAGGTAGTACGCGCCCTCCATCACCTTGTGGTTGATCTCCGTGGCGATCTTGGTCTTGCCGGCGTCGTCGAGGGTGGTGACGTACTGGTCGAACAGGCCGTCGATCGCCTTGTCCTTGATGAGCGCGTAGTTGTTGTTACCGCTCTCGGAGATGTACTTGCTGCTCCACAGCGGGAGACCGAAGCCCTGGACGGACGGGAAGTCCGGACCCCAGCCCATGATGATGATGCCGTAGCCCTTCTTCTTCACGTTCGAAGGGCTGCCGATGATGCCGGCGGTCTGCGAGCCGTCGTACTGGTCGATCTCGACGGTGACGCCGATCTTCTTCAGCGAGGCCTGGAGGGACTGGGCCGTGGCCACCTCGACCGGCTTGTTGTTGCGGACCGCGATGGTGGTGGAGAAGCCGTTCGGCTTGCCGCAGGCCTTCAGGGCCGCCTTGGCCTCGGCGACGTTGCCGCTCTTGTTGTCCGTGGCGAGCTTGTACGGGTCGTACTTCTGACCCTCGGCGCCGGGGACGGACGGGGGCAGCATGTTGGTGCCGATGTCGCCACCGGCGACCGGGCCACCACGCGCGGTCTGGAGCGACACGTGGTCGGCGCCGAGGATGACGGCCTTGCGGCACTCGACGTTGTCGAACGGCGCGACGCTCTGCGGGAAGACCGCGTAGCGGACGTAACCGGAGACCGGGTTGTCCAGGTTGCCCTTGTGCTGCTTCAGGGCGGTGGTGCGGCCCTGCGGCGACATGCCGGTCTGGTTCAGGTCGAGGTCCAGGTCACCGCTGAGCAGACGCTGGTCGAGCTGGTTGGCGTCCGAGAAGAACTGGATCGTTATCTCGTCCGGGTAGGCCTTGCGGATCGGGTCCGAGGCCTGCTTCCACTCGGTGTTGCGGACCAGCTTGAGGTCCTTGCCCGGGCTGTACGAGGCGAACTTGTACGGGCCCGAGGAGAACGGCTTGAGGCCGTACTTGGACTTGGTGTCCTTGTCCTGGCGGACCGGCGACGCGGAGACCAGGGCCAGCATCTCCTCGAAGTCCGAGTTGGCCACGGGGAGCTTGAAGACGATGGTCTTGTCGTCAGGCGTCTCGATGGCCTTCAGACCGAGCTTGTCGGCCGAGGTGTCCTTGTAGGGACCCTTGTACTCGCCCTTGGGGTCGAGGACGTCCTTCAGGTACGTCGGACCACCGGACAGCACGTCCTGCGCCCACACGCGCTCGATGCCGTACTTCACGTCCTTGGACGTGATCGGCTTGCCGTCCTCCCACGTGATGCCGTCACGCAGGGTGTACGTGTAGGTCTTGCCGTCGTCCGTGACCTTGGCGGTCTCGGTGGCGAGGTCCGGAGTGACCTCGGCGCCCGCGGCACCCGGCTCGGCCTTGTTCGTGACCAGCTGGCGGCTGTAGTAGCGGGCGAAGTTCCACATCATGCCGTAGTAGCCACGCGTGGTGTCCCACGAGTCGGCGTCCTGTGCGGCACCGAACTTCAGCGTGCCGCCCTTCTTGGCCAGGTCGGCCTGGGCGACCTTGTTGTTCGCGGCGTCGAAGCCGGCGGCACCGGTCTTCGAGCCGTTGTCGCCGTCGTCCGAACCGCCGCCGCACGCCGCCGTGGTCAGCAGCGCGGCGACCGCGGCAGCAGCGGCAAATGCCTGCTTCCGCCGCCCTGAGGTGCGTTGGGTAGTCACGATGTCGGATCCTCCGGATGTGATGAGAGACCCCGTGTGGATGCCACGGGAGGCTTGGGTGCGGCTCAGCGGGACGCCTTCGGGTCCAGCGCGTCCCGCACGCCGTCGCCGAAGAGGTTGAAGGCGAGCACGGTGATGAAGATCGCCAGGCCCGGGACCACCATGTACATGGGGTCGGACTCGTAGTAGTCGATCGCGCTCGACAGCATCTGCCCCCACGAGGCCGTGGGCGGCTTGACGCCCACGCCCAGGAAGCTGAGTGCCGCCTCGGTGAGGATGTTGGTGGGGATCATCATCGTGGTGTAGACGACGATCGGGGCGACGAGGTTGGGCAGCAGTTCCTTGAACAGGATGTACAGCCGTCCGGCGCCCAGCGATCGGGCGGCCTCCACGTACTCGCGCTCTCGCAGGGAGAGGGTCTGACCGCGCACCACGCGTCCGATGTAGGGCCAGCCGAAGAAGCCGATGACCAGGATCATCACGAAGACCCGCACGTTGGAGCCGGTGAGGCCCAGCAGGTCGTTCGGCATGACGGAGACCAGCGCGATGATGAACAGCAGCTGGGGGAAGGCGAGCAGACCGTCCATGACCCGGCTGACGACCGAGTCGACCCAGCCGCCGAAGAATCCGGCGAGGATGCCCAGGACGGTTCCGAGGATCACGGCGACGACGGCCGACAGGAAGCCGACCAGCAGCGAGATCCGGGCGCCGTAGAGGATGCGGGCGAGGATGTCGCGGCCGTTGACGGGCTCGACGCCCAGCAGGTGCTCGCCGCTGATGCCGCCGAGGGAACCCGTGGGGGTGCCGAACAGCGGGTCGATGAGGTTCTCGTGATACTCGTTCGGGTCCTGGCCGAGGATCGAGGTGATCATCGGGGCGAACAGCGCGACCAACACGAGGAGCAGCACCACGATGCCGCCGCTCAGGGCGAGTTTGTCCCGCTTCAGGCGCTCCCAGGCGATCCGACCCAGGGAACGGCCCTGTACGGCCTTTGCGTCGGCGGTGACCGCCGTCGCTTCCTCGGCCGGGCTCGGGGCCGCTTCCGCGGTCGGCTCGTGCAATGGTGCCGTCATCTGGCAGGGACCCCTCTCAACCGGCGGTAGCCGGCCCACACTTGCCGCTGTAGCGGCGTGATCAGTCCGTCGTACACAGGGGCGAAAGCACCCCTGATGCGGGAGTCTTCAACGCTTTGGCGATCTGTAGCCAGACTTGACGGGGAAAGGATGCGCAAACGTGATGCTCTCAGGAGGAATCCGTTATCCGGACGGTGGGTAACGAGGGGCGGACAGGTGCGAGTTGGGGCAGAGCACCCCAAAAAGGGACTTACCGCCTTGATCTACGCGCGCAGATTCACTGCGTCGTCCAGAGGGGACACGCGACGGTGCGCATCAGAAACGACCGGCCGGCGGGAAACCGTAGCCACTCGCGGGAGCCGGGGCCGGCGGGGCCGCTGGGGCGTGCGCCTCGCGGTCGTAGAAGGGGCGGGCGTGGGCACGCATCCACAGGACGACCGGGTCGTAGTCGTCGCTCATGGTGACCGTGGAGACCGGCAGCCCGTCCGGCACCGCGCCGATGGACTGCTGCATCATCCCCCGCACCGCGTCGACGGCCTGCGGCGAGGTGTCGTAGACGTCGAGCCCGAGGGCGAGGTAGGGCGCGCCGACGGCCGGCTGGACCCAGGCGCGGCGCAGCGAGCGCAGGGCGGGGGTGCGGTGGGCGTTCTGCGCGAGCAGGGCGTAGAACTGCGGGATCTCGATGGCGGGCTCGGACAGCCGGAGCGGCCCGGCCGGCTGGCGGTCCAGGCCGGTGGCGATCCGCCGCAGGTCGAGCCAGGGGATGCCGACG
This sequence comes from Streptomyces sp. ID05-39B, assembly GCF_033794725.1. NCBI lineage: Bacteria > Bacillati > Actinomycetota > Actinomycetes > Kitasatosporales > Streptomycetaceae > Streptomyces > Streptomyces sp. ID05-39B. Next base: position 9,756 of record NZ_JARGEF010000207.1, read on the forward strand.
CCGCCGCCGGGTGCGTGCGGGTTCAGCCAGAGGCCGTAGTGGTCGGGGTAGAGGGTGCGGGCCACGTCCAGCCCGTCGACCACCTCGTACGACCGGTTCCAGCCGCTCGCGGACAGCTCCTGGGCGGAGGTGACACAGGGGGCGTAGCCGTGTCCCTCGACCTCCATCGTGCCGTACTGGGCGTCGGGAGAACCGGCCTGACCGTGCCACAGCAGCATCCACACCTGACCGGTGCCCGGGGTGGCGAGGGCGCGCAGGAGAGCCTCGTAGGCGTCGTAGCGCCCGGGGGTCACCTGGCGCAGCATGTGCTCGACCTGCCCGGCCGCGATGCCGCTGGCGCTCACCTGTACCGCCCCTTCGAAAAGTTGCCCCGCTTTCGGGAGACCAGCTTAGGGCCTGCCGTTTGGATCAGGCCGGATCAGGGAGCGGCGTCCGGTGCCGTACATCGCTGGGCGGAGGGGGGAGTCAGGGCGCAGCCCTGGGGACCGACGACAACCCGGCGAGGTGCGGTACCAGGGCACGCGAGCCCTGCCTGTTCCGAACTGCAGGCCCTGAAGGTCTCTTCGCCGACAACGGGGGCCCGAAGGGGCCGGGTTGTCCGTCGCCGGCGAGGCCGGACCGAGGGCCGCCCGCCGGGCTCGCGCGGCGATGTCGCAAACCGCTACAGAACGCCCCATTACGGGTTGGCGAGTTCAGTGAACCCTGGAGTAGAAGGGCCGCACGTTGTCCTTCAGCCACCGGGCCACCGGGTCCTCCGTGACGTCGAGCAGGACGAGGTTGACCGGCCAGGGCGCCTGGGCCCGGCCGAGGGCCCTTTCCAGGGCCGCGAGGGGGAGCGCCCGCAGATCGCCCTCCCACTGGGAGAGTTCGACGCCGACGAACATCACCGGGTCGGCCGTCTCCACCGCGGCGAGGCAGCGGCGGGCGGTGAGGACGACGCCGATCGCCTCGAACTCGGCGGAGGCCGCGGACAGGAAGTCCACCGGGTCGTGCTGCCAGTCGGGCTCGTGGAGCCGGACGCGCCCACCGCTCGCCGGTCCGTCCAGCGGGGTGCGGCCGGTCCGGCACAGCTCGGCCACGGCCGTCGGGGGCAGCGGGATGCCGACCGTGCCGTCCGGGTTCACCAGGATGCCGACCTGCGGGGGCAGTCCACGGGCGAACTCGACGGCCGGGGCGATGGTGAACGACATGTGCGCGCCGACGACCTGCCGGAGCTGCTCCTCAGAGCTGAACACGGGCACGTACGCCTGCCCCTCCAGCTCCAGCGTGGGCAGGTCCAGCGGACCGCTGTGCGGGCCGCCCCCGCCGGGCAGCGGCACCCAGAGGAAGCTGCGGCCGAGCACCTCCACGATCCGACCCCCCGCCGCAGGCACGCCGAGGGAGGCGGAGAGCACCTCCTCCAGCTCGTTGCCGGGCCATCCGCCGTGCGAATGGGGGTGCGCCTGTGCCGGGAAGTCCGCGGGGAAGTCCGCCGGGGGGAAGTCCATCTGCCTACCGCCTGCTGGGAACCACTGGATGTGGCTCAAAAGGCTATCGGGTACGGAAGCGGGGCCGAGCCCACGGCCACCGGCTCGGTGGGGAGGCGGTGGCCGGAGGCCGCAGGCCGGAGGCGGTGGCCGCAGGCCGGAGGCGGTGGCCGCAGGCCGGAGGCGGTGGCCGGAGGCGGTGGCCGCAGGCCGGAGGCGGTGGCCGCAGGCCGGAGGCGGTGGCCGGAGGCGGTGGCCGCAGGCCGCAGGCGGGTGGCCGGTGCCCACGGGTCCATGAACGGTCGGTGGCCGGAGGCTGGAGGCAGTGGCCAGGGGCCGCGGACGATCGCCCGTGGGCGTTCGCCGGAGGCCGGTAGCCGCAGGGCCCTGGCCGGAGGCCGGTAGCCGCTTCCGGGCAGGGCCCTGGCCGGTCAGCCCGTGAAGCCGATGCGGCGGAGGGTGTCGGCGGCGGCCCGGTCCAGGAGGACCGTCGAACCGCAGCCCTCCGGGAGGCGGCCCTTCTCCGCCGCGCGCAGCAGGTGGGAGGCGGCCCGGCGGTGGCGCCGGAAGGCGTACCGGGACACGCCCCGGCCGCGCTCGCGCTGGCCCTCCAGGGCGGTGCCGACCGTGACGTCGAGCAGCACCATGTGCAGGGTGCCGCCACGGCGGCGGGCCTCGCGGGCCAGCCAGGCGCGCACCCAGGCCTGCGTACCGCAGTCGTGGACGACGACGCCCCCGCCGGTGCGCAGGGCGCGGCGCAGACCGGCGTAGTGCGCGAGGCGGACGAGGGGACGGTAGAGGGCGTACGGCAGGGCGCGCGGCATGCGGGCGTCCCAGCGGTCGCGGGTGTCCTGGGAGTCGATGCGGGTGCCGGTCACCGCGCGCTTCATCAGTGTCGACTTGCCGCTGCCGGGCAGTCCGGTGACCACGACCAGGTCGCGGGGCCCGAACAGCAGCCCGTGCGGGCTGTGGCCGGCCCTGTCGCGCAGATCGCGGACGACCGGGGCGGGCGGTGCGCCGCACGCCTCCCTGGCCGGGGCGTGCGGCTGCGCGGGCAGTGCGAGCGCCGGGCCGGCGGCGAGTGCCGGGCCGGTCCCGAGTCCCGTGGTCCTGTTCACCGTGATCGTCCTCCCCTGGGGTCAGACAAGTCTTCTCCCCGTTGAGCGTAAAGAGAAGGTAATGCGCGCTGTCTTGCGTTTTCATGCGCTTACCGCCACAGGCCGGTTACAGATGCGGCCTGCCGTGATCGGGCGTGGCGTGCGATGATGGCCGCGCCAACTGCATACCGGCCGTTTGAATCCGCGCGGGAGAGTCCCCACCGACAGTTTCGCTGGGGCGCCGAAGGAGCAAGTCCCTCCCTTGAATCTCTCAGGCACCGTTACCGCGTGGGCGAGGCACATCTGAAAAGCGAGTCACCACACCGTGGCTCCACCCAAGGTGCAACCCGTGACCGAACCCTCCGCGGACGGTCATGGCGAACCTCTCAGGTCCCGATGACAGATGGGGAGGAACGACCTCGCCTCCCCCACGCACGACTTCGCTCGCGCGGGAGGTACCCCCATCGCCCTGGGAGACGAACGCCCGATGAGCAGTACCCCGCTCCGCCACACCGCCCTCGACGCCCTGCATCGTTCGCTCGGCGCGACCATGACCGACTTCGCCGGCTGGGACATGCCGCTGCGCTACGGCTCCGAACGCGACGAGCACATCGCCGTCCGCACCCGGGCCGGCCTCTTCGACCTCTCGCACATGGGCGAGATCACCGTGACCGGCCCGGAGGCCGGCGCCCTGCTGAACTTCGCCCTGGTCGGCAACATCGCGGCCGTGGGCGTGGGCCGGGCCCGCTACACCATGATCTGCGACGCCGCCGGCGGCATCCTCGACGACCTCATCGTGTACCGGCTCGCCGACACCGAGTTCATGGTCGTCGCCAACGCCTCCAACGCCCAGGTCGTCCTGGACGCGCTGACCCCGCGCGCCCAGGGCTTCGACGCCGAGGTCCGCGACGACCGCGACGCCTACGCGCTGCTCGCCGTCCAGGGCCCCGAGTCCCCCGGCATCCTGAAGTCGCTCACCGACGCCGACCTCGACGGGCTCAAGTACTACGCCGGCCTGCCCGGCACCGTCGCCGGCGTCCCCGCGCTGATCGCCCGTACCGGCTACACCGGCGAGGACGGCTTCGAGCTGTTCGTGAAGCCCGAGCACGCCGTCGAGCTGTGGCAGGCCCTGACGAAGGCCGGCGAGGGCGTCGGCCTGATCGCCTGCGGCCTGTCCTGCCGGGACACGCTCCGCCTGGAGGCGGGCATGCCGCTGTACGGCCATGAGCTGTCGACCGCGCTGACCCCCTTCGACGCCGGCCTCGGCCGGGTCGTGAAGTTCGACAAGGACGGCGACTTCGTGGGCCGCGAGGCTCTCGCGCAGGCCGCCGAGCGTGCCGCCACGAGCCCGCCGCGCGTCCTGGTCGGCCTGGTCGCCGAGGGCCGTCGTGTCCCGCGCGCCGGGTACGCCGTGGTCGCGGGCGGCGAGGTGATCGGCGAGGTCACCTCCGGCGCCCCCTCCCCCACCCTGGGCAAGCCGATCGCGATGGCGTACGTCGACGCCGTCCACGCGACCCCGGGCACGCCGGGTGTCGGCGTGGACATCCGGGGCAGCCACGAGCCGTACGAGGTCGTGGCTCTGCCGTTCTACAAGCGCCAGAAGTAGAGACTGACGTACGGCCCGGCCGACAGACCGGGCCGAGGTCCGCGCGCGTGACCCTGCGCACATGCGCGCTGCTCACGTGCGTTTCCAGCAGTCCCCCGTTCGCCCCCATTCATCAGCACTCCCCCGCGTACAGGAGAATTCAGACCATGAGCAACCCCCAGCAGCTGCGCTACAGCAAGGAGCACGAGTGGCTGTCGGGCGCCGAGAACGGCGTCTCGACGGTCGGCATCACGGAGCACGCGGCCAACGCGCTCGGCGACGTGGTCTTCGTCCAGCTCCCCGAGGTCGGTGCCACCGTGACCGCGGGCGAGACCTGCGGCGAGCTCGAGTCGACCAAGTCGGTCAGTGAGCTGTACGCACCGGTCACCGGCGAGATCGTCGAGGTCAACCAGGACGTCGTGGACGACCCGGCGCTGGTGAACTCCGCCCCCTTCGAGGGTGGATGGCTGTTCAAGGTGCGCGTCACGGACGAGCCGGAAGAGCTGCTCTCCGCCGACGAGTACACCGCCTTCATCGCCGGCTGAGAGGTCACACGACGCATGTCTGTCCTGAACACGCCCCTGCACGAGCTCGACCCGGAGATCGCCGCGGCGCTCGACGGCGAGCTGCGCCGCCAGCAGTCCACGCTCGAGATGATCGCCTCGGAGAACTTCGCTCCGCTCGCCGTCATGGAGGCGCAGGGCTCGGTCCTGACCAACAAGTACGCCGAGGGCTACCCCGGCCGCCGCTACTACGGCGGCTGTGAGCACGTCGACGTCGCCGAGCAGATCGCGATCGACCGG
>NZ_JARGEF010000208.1:0-14670 GCF_033794725.1 Streptomyces sp. ID05-39B
GCGTCAGCCCTTGACCGCGCCTGTCAGCATCCCCTTCTTGAAGTGTTTCTGGACGAACGGGGACAGGACCGCCACCGGCAGCAGAGCCATCACCATGACCGCCATCTGCACGGCCAGCGCCGACAGTTGGCCCGTCTTGATGGCCTGCCCCATGCCGACCGGCGCCTCCTGCTTCTGCACCAGCTGGATCATGACGTTCTGGAGCGGCATCATGTCCTGGTCGTTGAGGTACAGCGAGGCGTTGAACCATGCGCTCCAGTACCCGACGGCGTAGAACAGCGTGATCACCGCCAGCACCGCACGCGACAGCGGCATCACGATCTGCCAGAGGATGCGGAAGTCTCCCGCCCCGTCGATCCGCGCGCTGTCGATGAGTTCCTGCGAGATCCCCATGAAGAAGCCTCGCAGGACGAGGATGTTGAAGACGCTGATCGCGCTCGGGAGGATCAGCGCGAGGTAGGTGTCGGTCAGACCGAGGGACTGCACCAGCAGGTAGGTGGGGATCAGGCCCGCGCTGAAGAACATCGTCGCGAGCAGGGTCATCAGGATCCAGCGGTGGGCGAGCGATCCCGAGCGGGACAGGCCGTAGGCGCACAGCACGGACACCGTCATGGAGAACGCCGTACCGACGACGGTGATCAGGACGCTGATGACCGCGGCCCGGGTGACCTGGCCGCCGCTGAGGAGTTCCCGGTAGGCGATGAAGTTGATCTCCTTGGGGATCATCACCAGGCCGCCGGCCTGGTCGATGGTCTTCCGCGAGGAGAGACTGGTGACGAGGACGATCCACAGCGGGAACACGATCGCGAGGCAGGCGAAGCCGAGGGCGATGCCCTTGCCGGCGAGGCCGGCCCTGCTGGGCTCCTCCTCCCAGGAGGGCCGCGGCGGGGCGGCCCAACGGCCCGGTGTGCGCACGCTGTTGTCGGCCACGGGCCGTTCGGTCACGGTGCTCACTTCTTGTACACCCCCTGCTCGCCCATGAGATGGGCCACCTTGTTCGCGATGAGCACGAGGCCGAGGCTGATCACGCCCTTGATCAGGCCGGCGGCGGCCGCGTAGCCGAAGTCCTGGTTGCGGACGCCGTTCCACCACACGAAGGTGTCGAGGACCTCCGACGCCCCTGGTCCCACCGCGTCGCGTTGCAACAGGATCTGTTCGAACCCGACGGTGAGGGCGTCACCGACGCGGAGCACCAGCAGCAGGGCGATGACCGGCCGCAGGGCGGGGAGGGTGACGTGCCACATGCGGCGCCACCGGTTGGCGCCGTCCATCGCGGCGGCCTCGTACAGGTCCGGGTTCACCGAGGCGAGGGCGGCGAGGAAGACGATGATGCCCCAGCCGGCGTCCTTCCAGACGCTCTGCGCGGTGACGAGGTACTTGAAGGTCTCCGGGTCGGTCATGATGTCGATGCCGTCGTACCCGTGCTGGCGCAGCAGTTGCGAGAGGATTCCCGCGCCGCCGAAGAGCTGCTGGAACACGGCGATGACCAGGACCCAGGAGAAGAAGTGCGGCAGGTAGAGGATCGCCTGCGACACCGCCCGCACCCGGGGTCTGACCACGCTGTTGATGAGCAGTGCGAGGGCGATCGGGATCGGGAAGTACAGCACGAGCTGGAGGAAGAACAGCACCAGTGTGTTCTGGACCGCCTCCCAGAACGCCGAGTCCTCGAAGAGGCGCTGGAAGTTCTCCAGGCCCACCCAGGGGCTGTGCAGGATGGACACGACCCCGTTGTCGCTGATGTAGGGGTCGTAGTCCTGGAAGGCGACCACGTTGCCGAGGATCGGCAGGTAGTTGAAGAGCAGGATCAGGGCGACCGCGGGCAGCGTCATCAGCAGCAGGACGCGGTCGCGCCGGAACCTGGTCCGCAGGCTCAGCCTGCCCGAGGGCCGTCTCCCCCCAGAACCGGTGGCTCCGCCGGACTCCGCCGGGGTCTTGTCCGTCTTCTCGGCCTCGGGCCTGCTCCGAGGCACCGTGCTGTGGGACACGGCCGTTCTCCTCGCCTCGCCGCCGGTCAGCCCGCCGCCGTGCCGTTCTCGTCGAGCAGCTTCTGGTACCAGTCGCGGAGCTGGTCGCCGCCCTTCTTCTTCCAGTCCGAGACGGCCGCCTGCATGTCGCTGATCTTCTTGCGGCCGCGGACGATGTCGTCCTCCAGCTGCTCGAAGTCGTTGGACAGGTTGGTCCAGCGGCTGGGCTCGGTGATCTGCATGCCGTAGAAGGCCGACTTCTTGGTGAAGGCGCCCATCCGCTGCTGCCACTCGACCTGGCCCTTGGCGATGTCCGGGAGGTCGGGGTGGGCGATGGTCGCCGCCGGGCTCGCGATCATCACGAACGCGTTGGAGACCTCCTGGTTGCCCTTGTCGTTCTTGGTGGGCACCCCGTCCTTGACCGTGTAGTGCGTGCCCTCCACCCCGTAGTTGGTGAGCATGTACTCCTTGGTGCCGTACGGAGCGGCGGTGGCGTTGGCCACGGCCAGCACGTCGCGGATGACCGCCTCGGAGGCCTTCTTGTTGACGAAGGCGAAGATGTTGGCCGGCTGGGTGGCGTAGATGACCGGGTCGGCGCCACCGTGGCGGAAGACGTCCATGCCCCAGATCTGGAAGTCGGGGTTCTGGGTGACCTGCGAGGCCTGCTGCCCGTACCAGCTGGAGATGTCGTTGTTGTAGATGAGGAACTCGCCGGCCGCGAACTTGGTGCTCGGGTCGATGGCCTGGCTTTTGCCCAGCTTGAAGTCGGGGTGCACGTATCCGGCTTCGAACAGCTTGCGCGACCACTCCAGCGCTTCGAGGTACGCGTCCAGCTCGATGCGGTAGACCAGCTTGCCGTCCTGGACGATCCAGCCGAGCGGCTTCTCCTGGCCGGACGGCACGCCGAAGCTGCTGAACGCGGTCCACTTCATGTCGCCGCAGGCCCACACCTTGGCCTTGGCGTTGGTGATCTCCTTGGCCAGCGCCACGAACTCGTCGGTGGTCTTCGGGACCGCGTAGCCCTCCTTGTCGAAGATGTCCTTGCGGTAGAAGGGCACGATGTTCGACACGTACGAGGCCGGCATCGGCAGGGCGCGCAGCTTGCCGCCGAAGATCGACCGCTGCCAGGCGTCGGTCGGGATCGCCGCGAGGTTCGGGTAGTCCTTGACCGCGTCGCCGGAGAGGTACGGGCCCAGGTCGGCGAACTTGCTGAGGATGGCGCTGGGTATCTTGCCGCCCATGTTCCAGCCGGGGACGACCACGACATCGGGCACGTTGCTGGAGGCGAGCACGGCGCCGAGCTTCTGGTCGTAGGTGTTGCCGTCCTGGTTCTGCCAGACGACGTCCACGCCGGTGAGGGCGTTCATCGCCGTGTAGTAGGGGTTGTCGCCCTTCGGCGGCGACCCCCAGAACGGGGACATCACGGTGACCTTGCCGCCCTTGCCGAGCTTCTTCGGTACCGAGGTCTTCAGGCCCGCCAGGTCGAGCTTGCTGTAGAAGCCGACGGCGGAGCCGTTCTTGGAGGGGATGTCGGGCGTCACCACGTTGTTGGCGACGTAGGCCGGCAGGATCTTCTTGGCGTCCTTGCCCGAGGTGGTGCCGTCGCGCGAGCCGCTCTCCGAACCGCCGCAGGCGGCGAGCAACGGCATCCCTCCCGCCACCGCTGCGGTGGCGACCGCCGTGGAGGCGAGGAAGCTTCTCCGGCTGGGCCCGGAGGAAGCGGAAGCGGCGTTCGGCGTCATTGCGTCAACCCTTCATGGCGCACCAGGACACCCGGCGGTGGCCGTCGGCTGCGGTGTCTTCAGTGGAACTGGCTGAGCCGAAGCGTCTCCGGTCCCTGATCGTCGGAGGTCTGCCTGCCTGTCGGCGGCGGCTCCGCACTGACGAAGAATCGTCGAAGCGCTTCGATGTTGCTGTGAGGTTAAGTGAAGGCATGGGGGTGCACAAGGGTCGTTCCCAACATTCCTCGGAGGTGTCCGGGTTGGTCCACGCTCATGCCCGACTTGAAATGTCGCCCAAGAGTCCCAGTTGTTGCCGTGGGGTCCCTTGACACCCACCCTGGGGTCGAATGAGCATCGAAGCGCTTCGAAAGCGTCTCCCCGCTCCATCGCAAAGGGAACCCCACGTGACCGCATCCACGCCGCCCGCCCCGCCGTTCCGCGATCCGCACCTGCCGTTCGCGAAGCGCATCGACGATCTGCTGTCGCGACTGACCCTCCAGGAGAAGATCTCCTTCCTGCACCAGTTCGCGCCCGCCGTGGAACGGCTCGGCGTCGAAGCCTTCCGCACCGGCCAGGAGGCGCTGCACGGAGTTGCCTGGATGGGCGCCGCGACGGTGTTCCCGCAGGCCGTGGGGCTGGGCGCGACCTGGAACCCCGAGCTGGTGCGGCGGGTCGGTGAGGCGGTGTCCAAGGAGGTCCGCGCGATGCGCGCCCACGACGAGCGGATCGGCCTCAACGTCTGGGCGCCCACGGTCAACCTGCTGCGCCACCCGCTGTGGGGCCGCAACGAGGAGGGCTACTCGGAGGATCCGAGGCTGACCTCCGCCATCGCCATCGCCTACACGGGAGGGCTGCGCGGCCCCCACCCGACCTACTGGCGTACGGCCCCGGTCCTCAAGCACTGGCTGGCCCACAACAACGAGACGGGCCGTGACGTCACCTCGTCCTCGGTCCGCCCCCGCGTGCTGCACGAGTACGACCTGCGTGCCTTCCGCGACACCGTCGAGGCGGGCGCGGTGGCCGGGGTGATGCCTGCGTACAACCTGGTCAACGGGCGGCCCAACCACCTCTCCCCCTATCTGCGCGAGCAGTTGCGGGCCTGGACCGAGGAGGACCTGCTGGTCTGCTCGGACGCGGGCGCGCCCTCCAACCTGGTCGACTCCGAGCACTACTTCGACACCCACGAGGAGGCGACGGCGGCCTCGCTGACCGCCGGTGTGGACAGCTTCACCGACCACGGCACGGACAGCTCGAAGATCGTCGCGAGGCTCACGGGCGCGTACGAACAGGGGCTGCTGGCCGAGGCCGACATCGACGCGGCGGTCCGCCGGCAGCTCTCGGTGCGGTTCCGGCTGGGCGAGTTCGACCCGCACTACGACCCGTACGCGGGCACCGGCGAGTTCGACACCCCGGCCCACCGGGCGCTCGCGCGGGAGGCCGCCGAGCAGGCGGTGGTGCTGCTGCGCAACGACGGTGTGCTGCCGCTGGCCGCGGACGCCCGGATCGCGGTGGTCGGCCTGCTCGCCGACGAGTGCAAGCTCGACTGGTACAGCGGCACCCTGATCCACCGCTCCACCCCGCTGGAGGGGCTGTACGAGCGGTTCGGCGCGGAGCGCGTGGAGTTCGCGGAGGGCGTGGACCGGGTCCTGCTCAGGACCGCCGCCGGCACGTTCCTCAGCGTCCCGCCCGCTCCCGAGGCCACCGACGAGGCGCGCGGCGCCGAGGGCGCCCTGGACCCGGCGCTGCTCGCGGGCCGCACCGACCTCCCGCCCCTCACCGCGGACCCCGTCGGCACCGAGTTCGCGCTCGTCGACTGGGGCGAGGGCGTGCTCACCCTGCGCGCTCCCGACGGCCGCTACCTCTCGGTCGCCGAGGACGGCTTTCTGCGCGCGTCCGCGGACCAGCCGGGCGGCTGGGTCGTGCAGGAGACGTTCCGGCTCGAACCTCACGGCGACGGTCACCTCCTGCGGCATCTCGGCACGGATCGCCATGTCTGTGTCGCCGCCGACGGCGTGAAGGTTGCCGCCGAGAACTCGGCGACGGAGCCGGAGGTGTTCCACCTGGTCGTCACCGAGCGCGGTGAGGAGGCGGTGACGCGGGCGGCTGCCGCGGCGGACGTGGTCGTGGTCGTGGCGGGCAACGACCCGCACATCAACGGCCGCGAGACCGAGGACCGTGCGACCCTGCGGCTGCCCGGACAGCAGGAGCGGCTGCTGAAGGCCGCCCGTACCGCGAACCCGCGCACGGTGCTGGCGCTGGTGTCGGCGTACCCGTACGCGATCGAGGCGGGACGGTTGTCCGCGGTGCTGTGGACGGCGCACGGCGGGCAGGCCGCGGGCACCGCCCTGGCCCGGGTCCTGGCCGGTGACGTCTCGCCCGCGGGCCGGCTCCCGCAGACCTGGTACGCCGACGACGCGGACCTGCCCGACCTGCTCGACTACGACGTGATCGGCGCCCGTCAGACGTACCTGTACTTCGAGGGCACTGCCCTGTTCCCGTTCGGGCACGGCCTGTCGTACGCCTCGTTCGCGTACGCCGATCTGGCGGTGCAGGTCGGGGAGGCCTCGGTGGGGGTCTCCTTCACGGTGACCAACACCGGGGAGGTGACCGCCGACGAGGTCGCCCAGCTCTACTCCCGGGCGGTGGACCCGTCGGTCCCCCGTCCCCGGCGCGAGCTGCTGGCCCACCACCGGGTCACGCTGGCCCCCGGCGCGCGGACGGCCCTGTCCTTCGAGGTCCCGCTGTCCGCCTTCGCGTTCTGGGACGTCGCGCGCGGCGACTGGCGGCGCGAGCCGGGGCCGTACGACCTGCTGGTGGGCGCGTCCAGCGAGGATGTCCGGCTGCGCACGACGGTGACCCTGGACGGTGAGCGGGCCGCCCCTCGTGCCGTCTCGCGCGACGGACTGGCCGCCGTCGGCTTCGACGAGCAGAGCGGCACGGAGATCGTGGACCGGACGAAGGTGTCAGGTGACGCGGTGACGCCCGCGGCGGACGGCACGGCCGAACTGCTCTACCGCGCCTGCGACTTCGGCGCCGGAGTGAGCGCCGTGAGCGTGGAGGTGGCCGGCGCGGGCACGGTCGAGGTCTCCCTGGCCGACGGCCCGCCCCTGGCGACGCTCACCCTCAGCGCCCCGACGGCGGGCCCGTACGCCTACACCACGCTCGACGCCCCCTTCACCGCCGAGGGCGTTCATGATCTGCGACTCAGGCTGCGCGGCCCGCTGCGGCTCGCGCTCGTCGGCTTCTCCGGCTGAGGGTCCGGAAGCGGTCGACGCGAGGAAGGGGTCCGGCACCGGAAGGCATCGGTGCCGGACCCCTTCCGGGACGACGAGCTCGCGTCTCGGGCGAGATTACCTGAAAACGGTTCCCATTAGCTAGAGCGTCCGGGGGCGGCTCTCGGGTTCTGGCTCAGAGTGCGAGACCGGTGAGGACCAGCACGCGCTCGTAGGTGTAGTCGTCCATCGCGAACTTCACGCCCTCGCGGCCCACACCCGACTGCTTCGCGCCGCCGTACGGCATCTGGTCGGCGCGGTAGGAGGGCACGTCGCCGATGATCACGCCGCCGACCTCCAGCGCCCGGTGGGCGCGGAAGGCGGTCTGGAGGTCATGGGTGAACACGCCTGCCTGGAGGCCGTACTTGGAGTCGTTGACGGCGGCGAAGGCCTCGGCCTCGCCGTCCACCTTGCGCACGGTGAGGACCGGCCCGAAGACCTCCTCGCAGGAAATGGTGGCGCTCGCCGGTACGTCGGTGAGGACGGTCGGCGCGTAGGAGGCACCGTCACGCTTGCCTCCGGCGAGGAGCGTGGCACCCGCGGAGACCGCCTCGTCGACCCACGACTCGACGCGCCGCGCCGCGTCCTCGCTGACCAGCGGGCCGACCTCGGTCCGGTCGTCGGACGGGTCGCCGGTGACCTGGGCCTCGACGGCGGCGACGATGCGCGGCAGCAGCCGGTCGTACACGGAGGCGTCGGCGATGACCCGCTGCACCGAGATGCAGGACTGGCCGCCCTGGTAGTTGGAGAAGGTGGCGATGCGGGTCGCGGCCCAGTCGAGGTCCGCGTCGCTCGCGAAGTCGCCGAGGACGACGGCCGCGCCGTTGCCGCCCAGCTCCAGGGTGCAGTGCTTGCGCGGCACCGAGTCCATGATCGCGTAGCCGACCTTCTCGGAGCCGGTGAAGGAGATCACCGGCAGCCGCTCGTCCTGGACGAGGGCGGGCATACGGTCGTTGGAGACCGGCAGGATGCTCCACGAGCCCGCGGGCAGCTCGGTCTCGGCGAGCAGTTCGCCGATGACCAGCCCGGAGAGCGGGGTGGCCGGGGCCGGCTTCAGGATGATCGGCGCGCCGGCCGCGATCGCCGGGGCGACCTTGTGGGCGCACAGGTTCAGCGGGAAGTTGAACGGCGCGATTCCGAGCACGACGCCCTTCGGGAAGCGCCGGGTCAGGGCCAGGCGGCCCTGACCGCCGGCGTCGGTGTCGAGCCGCTGGGCCTCGCCGCCGTTGAACCGGCGGGCCTCCTCCGCGGCGAACCGGAACACGGACACGGCCCGGCCGACCTCGCCCCGTGCCCACTTGACCGGCTTGCCGTTCTCGGCGGAGATCAGCTGGGCGATCTCCTCGGTGCGCTCGACGAGCCGCTTGCTGACGTGATCGAGGGCAGCGGCACGGACGTGCGCCGGGGTGGCGGCGAACTCGTCCCGCACGGCGTACGCGGCGGCCACGGCCTCCTCGACCTGCGCGTCGCTCGGCACGCCGGCCCTGCCGACGAGACGGCCGTCCCACGGGGAGGTGACGTCGAAGCTGTCCTCGCCGGTGACCTGGCGGCCGGCGAGCCAGAAGGCGTGGGTGGCCCCCACATTCTTTTCCTGGGGCATAGGAGTCCCGGCCCTTCCGCGTAGTGGGTGTGCTGACTGGCTTTTCCCGCTCCACGGTAGGGGCGCGGCGGCAAAGGGGCGCTTGTCCGAGACGTAGTGGTGGGGACGGGGGGCACGCCGCTTTGGCGCAGTCGGACACAGGGTGGTGGCGTACGCCGGCCGGCGCGGCGCGGCCTCCTACCGCGCGACCCTGCGCAGGAACAGCCACAGCGCCCCCAGCAGCAGCGCTCCCAGGCACCAGCTCGCCGCCACGTCGAGCGGCCAGTGGTAGCCCCGCCGTACGAGGCCGAAGGAGACGGCCGCGATCAGGGTGGCGGCCGTGGCGACCGCCGCCCGGCGCGCGAGCCGCGAGACCAGCCAGGGCAGCAGGACCAGCACCGCCGCGCCGTAGGCCACGGCCGCCGTCGCGGTGTGGCCGGACGGGTAGTAGCCGGTCGCCGGCGGCACAGCGGGCGTTCCCGGCCGGTCCGTCCACTCCTTCAGGGGTACGACGATCAGCGGCACCAGCGCCATCAGCGCGAGCCCGGCGACGGACGGCAGCCACCACCGCGGCACCCCCGCCGACCGTGCCCGCAGCGCCGCGTACCCGGCGACCAGCACCAGCACGGGAACCGCGACGTACACACTGCCCAGCTCGGCCGGCAGCTCGGCGCCCCGGCCGGGCCGGACCAGCACCCGGCTCACCCGCTCGTCCAGATCCAGGAGGGGCCCCTGGGCGACGACCTGCCAGGTGAACAGGACGAGGAGGAGAGCGGGAAGGCCGAGCAGGAGCGGGCCCCGGGCGGGGCGTCCGGGGGCCCGTGGCGCCGGGGCGGCACTCTCGGCCTCCGGGTGGGAGCGGGTCGACATGGACCCCAGCTTGTCAGGAACGGCTGTGCTCCAGGATCACGGCGGCCAGGGGGCGTGCACCGCGGGCGGCAGGGCGTGTCCCAGTCCGGGGATCTCCACGAGGCGGGCGCCCCGGATCACCTGGGCGAGGTGCTGCGGGTGCGGCGGCGGGAGGACCGGCTCGGCCGGCGCCGAGATCACCAGCGTGGGCACCTCGTTGCGGGCGAGCCGGCGGGTACGGTCCATGCCGCAGGCGTCGGCCCGGCCGCGCGGATGCCGGGCGGCGTCGACGTGGCGGTGCATGGGACCTTGTACGGGACGGGTGGCGTGCGGCGGCTCGGAGAGGCCGGGGCTCAAGACGAGACGTATCGAATAGCGACCGCACGAAAAAAGAAGACCCCGGGCGTGAACCGGGGTCCGCAGTCAGTGGTCTGCGTATGAGCCTGCGCGGGAGAAGGAGGTCGGCCACCCCGGAACAGGGGGGGTGGTTCCGAGGTGGCCGTCCGGATCGGAATGTCGCCGCCCCGGGGGGTTTGGGGCGGGCGACCGTCCGATCGGTGAGGAGATCCGAAGCCGAGGGCTCCGATTGTGTGCGCGAGGCACGACCAGGACGAAGCTGGGGAGGCCCCGGCCTGGGTTTCACCCACAGTCCCCTGTGAGCGGGGTGTATCTCTCATCTGGGAAGAACCTACGGCAGTGACTCCCGGGACGACAGACGGATCCGCCTCCCGCCATCCACCCCGCACACCTTCTTCACACGCTCTGCCCGGCCCGGAACTCCGTGGCTCCCGGACCGGACGCGCAGCTGTACTCAGACGCGGGCGAGAGCCTGCTCGATGATGTCGAGACCCTCGCCCAGCAGGTCGTCGCCGATGACCAGCGGCGGCAGGAAGCGCAGCACGTTCCCGTAGGTGCCACAGGTCAGGATCAGCAGGCCCTCCTGGTGGCAGGCCTTGGCGAGCGCGGCGGTCGCCTCGGGGTTCGGTTCCTTGGTCGCGCGGTCCTTGACCAGCTCGATGGCGATCATCGCGCCACGGCCGCGCACGTCACCGATGATGTCGAACTTGTCCTGCATGGCGGTCAGCCGGGCCTTCATCGTGGCCTCGATCGCCTTCGCCTTCGCGTTGAGGTCCAGCTCCTTCATCGTCTCGATGGAACCGAGCGCGCCGGCGCAGGCGACCGGGTTGCCGCCGTAGGTGCCTCCCAGGCCGCCCGCGTGCGCGGCGTCCATGATCTCGGCGCGGCCGGTGACGGCGGCCAGCGGCAGGCCGCCCGCGATGCCCTTGGCGGTGGTGATGAGGTCCGGCACGATGCCCTCGTCCTCGCAGGCGAACCACTGGCCGGTGCGGCAGAAGCCGGACTGGATCTCGTCCGCGACGAAGACGATGCCGTTGTCGGCGGCGAACTTGCTGATCGCGGGCAGGAAGCCCTTCGCCGGCTCGATGAAGCCGCCCTCGCCGAGCACCGGCTCGATGATGATCGCGGCCACGTTGTCGGCGCCGACCTGCTTGGAGATCTGGTCGATGGCCTGCGCGGCGGCCTCCGGGCCGGCGTTCTCGGCCCCGGTCGGCCAGCGGTAGCCGTAGGCCACCGGCACCCGGTAGACCTCGGGGGCGAACGGGCCGAAGCCGTTCTTGTACGGCATGTTCTTGGACGTCAGCGCCATCGTCAGGTTCGTGCGGCCGTGGTAGCCGTGGTCGAAGACGACGACCGCCTGGCGCTTCGTGTAGGCGCGGGCGATCTTGACGGCGTTCTCGACGGCCTCGGCACCGCTGTTGAACAGCGCGGACTTCTTGGCGTGGTCACCCGGGGTCAGCTCGGCGAGCGCCTCGGCGACCTCCACGTAACCCTCGTAGGGCGTGACCATGAAACAGGTGTGGGTGAAGTCGGCGAGCTGCGCGGCGGCCCGGCGTACGACGGCCTCGGCGGAGGCGCCGACGCTGGTCACCGCGATGCCGGAGCCGAAGTCGATCAGCCGGTTGCCGTCGACGTCCTCGATGATGCCGCCGCCCGCGCGCGCGGTGAACACCGGCAGCACGGAGCCCACGCCCTGCGCGACCGCGGCGACGCGGCGGGCCTGAAGCTCCTGCGACTTCGGGCCGGGGATGGCGGTGACGACGCGGCGCTCCTGCGGAATGGCGGTCATGGGGGCTCCCTGATGATCTTGCGTACCGGGGGTACCGGCGTACCGGACGTACATACCGGGGTGCGTTCTACGGACGCACAGGTTCCTTTCTCGCAGGCTAGGGCGGGGAACGGGGTGCGGGCATGCTCCATGTGGGCGTTGTCGGTGGCGCCGGTTGTCCGTCGTGGACATAGCCGCTCGGGGGGTCCGCCGCCGGGCCCCGGCCGTGTAAGCGGTGAACTCCCCTTGCGGGGGCGTTAGATTGACTCGGCCATGGTGGACGCAGCGGCTGGTCAGGGGGCACGGGCGATGGACAGCGACGGGACGCAGGACGCGCGGGGTACGCATGCGGATCCTGTGCCGCGACCGGCGGTGCCGCCGGAGCGCCCCGCGACGGCGCCCCCCGGTGTGCCGGCGCCGCCCGCGGTGCCGCCCCGGCCGGGCGGGGCACCGCCGCCGCCGGCCGGCAAGCCGTCCGTGCCGCACGCCGGCGGACCGGTCGCCCCCGCCTCCTCCGCGGTGGCCGCCTGGCTGAACGAACCCCGTGCCACCACCGCCGAGCCGGGCATCTGGCGGTTCGGGTACCGGCTGCCGAAGGCCGCGCGGACGACCGAGCGGCTCGCGCCCGTCACCGTCCTCGGCCTGTTCATCCCGTTCGTGGTGGCGCTGGTGCTGTGGTCGCTGTGGCGCCGGGGCGGCCTGCCGTACCAGTTCGCGCCGCTGCGGCTGTTCACGCCGGACGACTGGTGGTGGGGCGGCACGATCGCCTCCCCGAAGAACATGGAGGGCGCCGAGGCCCGCGTGGTCTACGACGGCGTCTTCTTCGCCCTCCTCGTGCTCGCCATGGGCCGGCTGGGCGCCTGGCCCGACGCCGTACGCCACTTCGTCGGCCGCCGGCCGCAGCCCGCGCGGGCGCTGCTCGGGCTGCTGGGCGCCCTGGTCGCGCTGAGTTTCGTGTTCCCGACCGCCTTCCCGGGGGTGGGTTGGGACGCCCTGCCCGTCGTCGACCCGCTGTTCTCCCTCGTCGCCCTGATCGCCGGCGGCTACGAACTGTTCGCCGACCGGCTGTTCACCAACTCGCTGTACACCGTGATCACCCTGCTCGTGGTGTGGCCGTTCGCGCTGGTCGGCGGCTGGTGGCCGTACGTGAGGGAGCGGCTCGCCGCCCGGCGAGCGGCGGCGGAGCCCGGTACGCCGACCCCCGTGGAACGGCCGCGCGCCGAGTGGCCCGAGCTGCGCGACGCCGGGCAGCACGAGGCCGCCGACGTGCTGACCGCCGAGATCACCGCCGGGCGGATGAACGACGTGGACTGCGCGCGTGTCGCGCACGCGTGGGCAGCCGGCCGACCGGACTTCCGGGAGACCGTGCTGCGCCAGGCCGGGGCCTCCTGGACCCACCCCTCCGGCTCCCGCGACCTGCCCCGGCGCACGGGGCGCCACGACCTGCTCGCCCACCAGGTCCGTATCGGACGGTGGGTGGCCGGCGAGCGTGCCCCCGCCGCCTATCACGACGCGGGCGCCGCGCTCGGCCCGGACGTGCTGGGCACCTCGCTGCTCGCGGTCGGGCCCTCCGGCTCGGGCAAGACGCGCACGCTGGTGGAGCCGGTCACCGAGGCGCTGGCCCTCCAGGCGCTCACCGGAGCGTGCGCGCTCGTCGCGGTCTCCTCCGCCGGGAGCCCGCTCGGCTCCGACTCCGCCTTCGACGTGATCGTCCGGATCGGCGACCCCTCGTCGGTGCACGACCTCGATCCGTACGCCGGGTGCGACGACCCCGACGAGGCCGCCGCCGTCCTCGCCGAGGCTCTGGTGGGCGACCTGGACACGGTGAACGCGCAGAGCGCGGCGACCGCCCTCGCACAGCTCCTCGGCCCCTACCGGGCCGTGCACGGCCGCTTCCCGCCGCTGCCGGTCCTGCGCGAGCTGCTGGAGGGCGAGCCGACGGCACTGTCCGCGCTGCGCGAGGCGGTGGCCGGCGACGAGGTCATGCGCCGTGAGCTGGACGCGCGTGTCCGGCAGGCCGGTGCGCCCGGCGACCCGGGCCGCGCCCTCGCCGACCGCCTGGCGCTGCTGAACCGGCCGGCCTTCGCCGACTTCTTCGGCGGAAACGGCGGTAACGGCGGTAACAGCGGAAACGGCGGGCGGCCGGACAGCGGCGCGCACCGGGCGTTCTCCCTTCGTTCCGTCGCCCACCACCCGCTGCGGGTGCGGGTCGACCTGCCCGAGCGCGGCCACGAGGAGGCGGGCCGGCTGATCACCCGGCTCGTCCTCGCCCAGTTCCACACGGTCGTACGGGACGCGGGGCGCTCCCACTTCGCCGCCCTGGTCCTGGACGACGCGACGGGCGCGGTCACCGCCGGGTCGGTGCGCCGTATCCAGCGGCTGCGCTCGCAGAACGCGGGCGTGCTGCTGTCGCTGCGCACGGTCGCCGACGTCCCGGAGGCCCTGCACGGTCCGCTGTACGGGGCCGTCGGCTGCCGGATGGCGTTCTCCGGGATCACCACCTGGGACGGCAGCCGGTTCGCTCAGACCTGGGGCACCGAGTGGGTGGAGACGACGGAGGTCGCCAAGCACACCGTCTTCGCCGACCAGCCCATGACCCGCGCGCTGCACGCCCTGCGCAAGCTGGTCACCGGCCGGGCCGTCACCACGGACGCGGTGACGGTGCGCGAGGTGGAGCGGGAGCGGTGGTCCGCGTCCCAGCTGGCGCACGAGGTGCCGCCGGGGCACGCGGTGCTGTCCCTGGCCACCGTCGAGGGTGAGCACGCGCCGCCGCTGCTGGTGGATCTGCGCGGCTGAAGCGGGGCGCGGGCGACCCCTACGGTGAGGCAGAATCGGCACAGGCCCTTCATACGAAGCGGCTAAAAGATCATCGCACTGATCGCCCGTGCGTCCGCCTCTGCCCTGCCCTCCGGATCCGCCTCAGACCCGCCTCAGACCTGAAGGTCCCATGCCCCCCACGCTCGCCTCGCTCGTCCACCACTCCGCGCTGAAGCTGGCCGTGCGGGCGGGCGGGGACCGTCTGGACGTGCCGGTGCGCTGGGCGCACGTCAGCGAACTCGCCGACCCCGTGCCGTACATGGAGGGCGGGGAGCTGCTGCTGATCACCGCGCTGAAGCTGGACGCGGAGGACCCCGGGGCGATGCGGCGCTATGTGAGGCGG